>NZ_JBHTWG010000042.1:0-56544 GCF_042792555.1 Streptomyces sp. NPDC056628 | reverse complement strand
TCCATGAGACCGCCCCCGCACGATCGAAGTCCCGCTACACTCCCGCCACCCGGCGGAAAGACCTGGTCAGGCAGCGAAATCCTGCTGGAGTACTAATACTCCAGCCGTAGATCGTGATCTTGTCTCTTGCCGGCGGGAGGTCTGGGCTCGGGGTCTACGCGATGTTGTCGACCGCAGACTGCCATCCGATGACATCGTCGTGTCGGACCTCGCGCAGGATCGCTCCCTTGAGGCGGGCGCCGGTGATGTCGGTGAGGCCGTACGGTGGTCTGCCGGTGTTGACTCGGCCGAGGTCAGCGTCCGTGAGATCCGCTCCGCGCAGATCCGCGTCGCGAAGATCGCAGCCGGCGAGGTGCGCTCCCCTCAGTGAGGCTCCGCGCAGGTCTGCACGGTTCAAATCGCAGAACTTGAACGAACAGCCGTCCAAGCTGGCGTGACGCAGGTCGGCCTCCACGAACGAGCATCGGGTGAATCGCAGCTGTGAAGTCCTGGCCGAGACGAGGCTCTGGCCGGTGAAGTCCTCGCCGCTCAAGGCTGAGTAGCGCTGGAGTGCGGCGAGTCGTTGTCGGGGGTGCAGGGGTGTGGCCATGAGCGCTAGCGTGCCAGCCAAGCCGGAATCCGGCTCGCGGAATTTCCGCGGCCGGGCCGCTGCGGGAACGGGTGCGGCCACCGTTGATCATCGGTGTGTGAAGACAGAAGGTCAGGCGGTGGCCGCAGGTCACAGCGTAGACCCTGCCCGCTGGCAGGAAGCATTCGAGGCCCTGATGGGCCGCATCGCGGGCCGGTTCGCGCGGGTCGAGCCACGGCGTCGGGTCAGGCAGTTGGCCCTCGGGCTCCTGTCGGGCCAGCCGCGCAAGAACTGCTGGACCATCGCCGAATGGGCCGGGGACACCACCCCGGACGGCATGCAGCACCTGCTCGGCCGGGCCAAGTGGGACGCCGACGCCGTGCGTGGCTATGTGGTTGAGCACCTGCACGACGACCGAGCTGTGCTCGTTGTCGACGAGACCGGCGATCTGAAGAAGGGCACCGCCACGGTCGGCGTCCAGCGCCATTACACCGGCACCGGCGGCAGAATCGAGAACGCCCAGGTCGCTGTCTACCTCGTCTACGCCAGTCGGCGCGGCCACGCGGCCGTGGACCGGGAACTGTACGTCCCGCGCTCGTGGACCGCCGACCCCGACCGCTGTCGGGCCGCGGGCCCCTGCCCGAGGAGACCTCCTTCGCCACCAAGCCGGAACTGGCCGCTCGCATGATCACCCGGTTCCTCGACACTGGCCACCATGCCGCGTGGGCCGCGGGCGACGAGGTCTACGGAGGCAACCCGAACCTGCGGAGCGCTGGAGGAACGCGGCACCGGCTACGTCCTCGCGGTGGCCACCAACGCCAAACCACCCGCGCATGAAGATCACGATCTACGGCTGGAGTACCAAGCGCTTGCTCCATTGACATCCACGGCTGACCTCAAGGGCGGGGAACGATGACGCATCAAAGAGATCGCAGCCGGATCGCAGGGCGCCCATGGAGCCCCGTTTCGGCACGCCATGCCGCGGCGGGATCGAACGCGTAGAGCGGCTGCCTCCGCAAAGCACGAGCGCCCTCCCGGGCCGTCCTCGGGCCGTGGAAGGGCGCTCAATGGTGACCAACGTCGGCAGGTGCCGACAGCTCGGCAGCAGGTCAGGGCGTTGATCGATTAGGCGGCCGCAGGTCACAGCCGCCCGTGATCAGTTGTGGCTGTGCAGGACCTCGTTCAGCCCGCCCCACACCGCGTTGTTCGGCCGGGCCTCCACCGCGCCCGTGACCGAGTTGCGGCGGAAGAGGATGTTGGAGGCGCCGGAGAGTTCGCGGGCCTTGACGATCTGGCCGTCGGGCATCGTCACCCGCGTGCCCGCCGTGACGTACAGGCCGGCCTCGACCACGCACTCGTCGCCCAGCGCGATGCCGACGCCCGCCTCGGCGCCGATCAGGCAGCGCTCGCCGATGGAGATGAGGACGTTGCCGCCGCCGGACAGCGTGCCCATCGTGGAGGCGCCGCCGCCGATGTCCGAGCCGTCGCCCACGACGACGCCCGCCGAGATGCGGCCCTCGACCATCGACGTGCCGAGCGTGCCGGCGTTGAAGTTGACGAATCCCTCGTGCATGACCGTGGTGCCCTCGGCGAGGTGCGCACCGAGGCGGACGCGGTCGGCGTCGGCGATGCGGACGCCCTTGGGGGCCACGTAGTCCGTCATCCGCGGGAACTTGTCGATCGAGGTCACCTGGAGGTGCAGGCCCTCGGCGCGGGCGTTCAGGCGGACCTTCTCGACGTCGTCCACGGCGACCGGGCCGAGGGACGTCCAGGCCACGTTGGCGAGGAAGCCGAACTGGCCGTCCAGGCTGAGGCCGTGCGGCTTGACCAGACGGTGGGAGAGCAGGTGCAGACGCAGGTACACGTCGTGCGCGTCGACGGGCTTGTCGTCGATCGAGGAGATGACCGTGCGGACCGCGACGACCTCGACCCCGCGCCGGGCGTCCGGGCCGATCGCCTTGGCGGCGCCCTCACCGAGCAGTTCCACGGCCTTCTCGGCGGACAGCCGCTCGCTGCCGGAGGGGCCGGGCTCGGCGACGAGCTCGGGCGCGGGGAACCAGGTGTCCAGAACGGTGCCGTCGGCGGCGATCGTGGCAAGGCCGGCGGCCACGGCGCCGGTGGTGCGGGGAGCAGTCGTGTCGGTCATGAGGGAAACCTAACCGGCGCGGGGCCGCTCGGGCCAACCGGCGTCCGGGACGTCTCAGGGTGCGGGCCGAGGAGAGGGAGGCAGGGTCCCGCCCGGGCCGGTGACCCTAGATCGCCCCGACCCCACCCCCTCGCCCCACGACCCGCCCCAGCACCTCCCGGGCGTACCCCTCGTCATACGGCACCTCCGTGAGCAGCACCTGCAGGCAGATGCCGTCCATCAGCGCCACCAGCGCCCGCGCCGTGACCGGGTCCGTGTGGCGGGCCAGCAGGGCGGCCAGGGCGTCGGCCCACTCGGCGGCGACCGGGCGCAGGGCGGGGCGGCGCAGCGCGGCGAGGTAGAGCTCGTACTCCAGTTCCACGCCGGTGTGGTCGCCCGCCAGCCACTCCCCCATCCACCCGGCGAGTTCGGCGGCCAGGTCGGTGTCGGGGTCCTCCAGGCCGCCGCGCGAGGCGATCACCTTGGCGAAGCCCTCGTTGGCCTGGCGCAGCGCGGCCACGAGCAGGTCGTCGAGGGTCTTGAAGTGGTACGTCGTGGAGCCGAGCGGTACGTCCGCCTCCGCGGCGACCGTGCGGTGGCTCAGCCCCGCGATGCCGTGCGCGCCGACCACGCGGATCGCCGCGTCGATGATCCGCTGTCGTCGTTCGGGGTCGTAGCGCCGGGCCATCAGTGCGCACCGCCCAGGTTGAGCACGACCACGCCGAGGATGATCAGCGCGATGCCGGCGGCCTTGACGGCGGTCATCCCCTCCCCCAGGAACAGGACGCCGATGGTGGCGATGGTGGCGGTGCCGACCCCGGCCCAGATCGCGTAGGCCGTGCCGACGGAGACGGTCCTCAGGGTCTGGGCGAGCAGCGTGAAGGAGACGAGGTAGCCGAGCGCGGTCAGCAGGGAGGGCAGAAGCCTGCTGAAGCCTTCGCTGTACTTCATGGCGGTGGTGGCGGCCACCTCGGCCGCGATGGCTCCGGCCAGCAGCAGGTATCCCATGCGTACGAGCGTACACAGCGATACGTACGAGGGTACATAGCGATGCGTACGGCATGACACACGCATCGCTCGCGCGCGTTATGCGCAGAGCCCCTTCAGCAGGTCCGGCGCCGGTAGCCGGACTCCCCCCGCGCCACGACGTCCAGGTCCCGCAGGACCACCGAGACCCGGTCGCCCCAGCCCTGGCAGGCCGCGTCGAAGCCGTCCGTCCGGTACTCGATGTCGAAGACGCGGTCGTCGTAGGCGTCCGCGTACACATCGCACTCGTCGTACTGCCCGCACTCCTCGGCGACCGCGAAGTCGAAGCCGATGCGGCGTCCCCGCCCGGCCAGTTCGGCGGCGTTCTTCTGGCCGATGGCGAGGCCGGCGGCGTGTGCCCGCGCGGTGATCAGCTTGCCGAAGGCCATGTTGTCGGCCGCGGTCAGCAGCCCCTCGGAGCGTTCGTGCGAGTCGAGGTTGTCCGCCTCGACGGCCTGGAAGCCGTCCTTCGCGCAGCCGTCGATCCACTCGCCGACGATCCGGGCGAGGCGTTCGCGCTTGCCCCGTGTGGAGATGTCCAGGACCAGTTCGTCCCAGTCGCGGTCGACGACCGGGGCGCCGTCGGCGTCGCGCAGCACCAGGTCCGGGTGATGCTCCTGCCACCAGTCGCCGGCGTCCGGCTGGGCCTGGAAGGCGTTGACGTAGCAGATGGTGTAGACGCCCTTCGCCGGCTTCGACGTACGGTCGCGGGACACCGCGCGCACTCCGGCCGGGGGCCGGTAGGCGCCGCCGATCTGGTAGTCGAAAGCGAGACCCGGTTCGGGTGCCCGCACCGCGCGGGGCGCCGCCTTGTCCTCCTCGCCGCCGGAGCCGGCGCAGCCGGTCAGGGCCGTGCCGAACGCACCGCACAGGGCCGCGGCCGCCGTCAGCCGGCGCAGGGCGCGGGGGACGCGCTGGAACATGGTCGGGGCACTCCTGTCGTCGCCGGGAGATGATCTCCCGCCATGATGCCGTGCGGGGACCGCGAGACGGCCACGGACAGGGTCCGCGGTCGTCCCGCGTACGCGTCAAGTCCCCTTTGTGGCACGTGAGTTGCGTATGCGTGGGGAAGGAACACGTAACTGGACACGGATCACTTCGAACCGTTACTCCGGAGCCCTCGTCTCCACTAGTGTTCCACCGTTCACACACCAGTCCTGCACAGCCACGGCCGTCGCCGTTGGACGCCGCTGGAGGAATTCCGATGCCCGACAACGCATCCCGGCCGCCCCAGGACCGGCCGGTCTGGGAGGACGGCTGGGCCCCGGACACCTCCCGGGCGCCGGGGACCCGCCGTCTGTGGCTGGCCGGCGGGCTGGCCGTGGGGACGATCGTCGCCTGTGCGACGGCACTGACCGTCTCCGGTTCGGATGCTGACGACGTGTCGGCGACGCCGGCGCCCTCACGCGTCGAAGTCAGCGTCCCCGGTCTGCTCTCGTTCTCCACGCCCTCCGAGACTCCCCCCACCGGGCAGAGCGGCATGGCCGCGGGACAGTCGAGGACCCCGGCACCCGGGCGGGACGGCACCTCCACCCCGGCGTCCGCGCCGGAGGCGTCCCCGTCGGCCTCGGCCGGGGCCCGCCCGTCGGCCCGTCCCACCGGCCCCTCGCCGGTCCAGGCCGCCTGGCGCTCGGTCCGCGCGGTCAACTACCCCGACCGGCAGTGGCACGTGGCCGGCGGTTCCGTGCGGCTGGACCCGGTCGGCTCCGGGCAGCGCGCCGACGTCACCTTCCGGTTGGTCGCGGGCCTCGCCGACGTGTCCTGTCACTCCTTCGCCACGGCCGACGGCCGCTATCTGCGCCACCGGGACTTCCTGCTGCGCGAGGACCCCTACGACGGCTCCGCCCTGTTCCGTCAGGACGCCACTTTCTGCCCCCGCTCCTCGCCGCACTCCGGTGCCGTCATGCTGGAGTCGGTGAACCATCCCGGCCGTTTCCTGCGGCACCGGGACTTCCGGCTGTGGCTGGACCCCTACCAGCGGGACGGCCTGTTCCTGGCCGACTCGGCGTTCCGGCTGGTCGACGCGCCCGGCCGGGTGAGCCCGGACACACCTGTGGCCCCCGGCCGGTGAAGCCGGGGGCCACAGGGTCGCCGAAGCGGGGGTCTCAGACGTTGAAGCCGAGCGCGCGCAGCTGCTCGCGCCCGTCGTCAGTGATCTTGTCCGGGCCCCACGGCGGCATCCAGACCCAGTTGATGCGCAGCTCGCTGACGAGGCCGTCCGTGGCGGACTTGGCCTGGTCCTCGATGACGTCCGTCAGCGGGCAGGCCGCCGAGGTCAGGGTCATGTCGAGGGTCGCGATGTTCGCGTCGTCGACGTGGATGCCGTAGATCAGGCCGAGGTTGACGACGTCGATGCCCAACTCGGGGTCGACGACGTCGTACAGCGCCTCGCGGATCTCTTCCTCGGAGGCCGGCTTCATCTCAACGGTCTCGCTCATGCCGTCTTCCTTTCGGCGTCGGCTCCGGCGTCCAGCGCCTGGGCCGTCGCGTCCTTCCATGCCATCCAGCTGAGGAGGGCGCACTTGACCCGGGCCGGGTACTTGGAGACCCCGGCGAACGCGACCGCGTCCTCCAGGACCTCCTCCATGGCGTCGTCGGGCTCGATCTTCCCCTTGGACTGCATCAGCTCCAGGAAGGTCTCCTGGATCGTCCGCGCGTCGGAGAGGTCCTTGCCGACGAGGAGTTCGTTCAGTACGGACGCGCTCGCCTGGCTGATGGAGCAGCCCTGGCCCTCGTACGAGACGTCCTCGATCGTCGTGCCGTCGTACTTCACACGCAGGGTGATCTCGTCGCCGCACGTCGGGTTCACATGGTGCACCTCGGCGTCGCCATCCCTCAGACCACGCCCGTGCGGGTTCTTGTAGTGGTCCAGGATGACTTCCTGGTACATCGAATCCAGCTTCATGCGATCGCTCGTCCCGTCCCGTCAGCCGAAGAAGTTCCGTACGTGCTCCAGGCCGTCCACCAGAGAGTCGATCTCGGCCGGCGTGGAGTACAGATAGAACGACGCTCGCGTGGTCGCAGGAATTCCGTACCGCAGGCACACCGGACGGGCGCAGTGGTGGCCGACCCGGACCGCGATGCCCTGCTCGTCGAGCACCTGGCCCACGTCGTGCGGGTGGATGTCGCCCAGCGTGAAGGAGATCGCGGCGCCCCGGTCCTCGGCCGTGGTGGGGCCGATGATCCGCAGGTCGGGGACCTCCGTCAGGCGCTTCACCGCGTACTCCGTGAGAGCCTGCTCATGGGCGAGGATCTTGTCCATGCCGATCGAGTTGAGGTAGTCGATCGCCGCGCCCAGACCGATGGCCTGCGAGATCGGCGGGGTGCCCGCCTCGAACTTGTGCGGGGCGGGGGCGTACGTCGACGAGTGCATCGAGACGGTCTCGATCATCTCGCCGCCGCCGAGGAACGGGGGCAGGTCCTCCAGCAGCTCCTGGCGGCCCCACAGGACGCCGATGCCGGTCGGGCCGCACATCTTGTGGCCGGTGAAGGCCACGAAGTCGGCCTGGAGGGACTGCACGTCCAGCGGCATGTGCGGAGCCGCCTGCGAGGCGTCGATGCAGACCAGCGCGCCGACCTCCTGCGCGCGGCGCACTATGGCCTCGACCGGGTTGTGGGTGCCGAGGATGTTCGACACCAGCACGAAGGAGACGATCTTCGTCTTCTCCGTGATCACCTGGTCGATGTCGGACAGGTCGAGACGGCCGTCGTCGGTGAGGCCGAACCACTTCAGCTTCGCGCCCGTGCGCTGCGCGAGCAGCTGCCACGGCACGATGTTGGAGTGGTGCTCCATCTCCGTGATGACGATCTCGGTGTCGGCGTCCACGCGGTAGGGCTCGTCGGCCCAGCCCAGCATGTTCGCCACGAGGTTCAGGGATTCGGAGGCGTTCTTGGTGAAGATCACCTCGTCGCGCGAGGGCGCGTTGATGAACTCCGCGACCTTGTCCCGCGCACCCTCGTACAGTGCCGTGGCCTCCTCGGCGAGGACGTGCACGCCACGGTGGACGTTGGCGTTGTGCTGCTCGTAGTACTCGGAGAGCACGTCGAGGACCTGGCGCGGCGTCTGCGAGGTCGCCGCGTTGTCCAGGTACACGAGCTTCTTGCCGTCGTGCAGGACGCGGTCCAGGATCGGGAAGTCCTTGCGCAGCGCCTCGGTGTCGAGGAGGCCCGGCAGCTGTGTCACGCGGATGCGCCACCCTTCACGTACTTGTCGTAGCCCTCGGCCTCCAGCTGGTCCGCGAGCTCCGCCCCGCCGGACTCGGCGATACGGCCGTTCGCGAACACGTGCACGTGGTCGGGCTTGATGTAGCGCAGGATGCGCGTGTAGTGGGTGATGAGGAGAGTGCCGACCTCACCGGTCTCACGGACGCGGTTGACGCCTTCGGAGACGACGCGCAGGGCGTCGACGTCCAGGCCGGAGTCGGTCTCGTCGAGGATCGCGATCTTCGGCTTGAGCAGCTCCAGCTGAAGGATCTCGTGGCGCTTCTTCTCACCGCCGGAGAAGCCCTCGTTGACGTTGCGCTCGGCGAAGGCCGGGTCCATGTTGAGGCGCTCCATGGCCTCGCGGACCTCCTTCACCCAGGTGCGCAGCTTGGGGGCCTCGCCGCGGACGGCGGTGGCGGAGGTGCGCAGGAAGTTGGAGACGGAGACGCCGGGGACCTCGACCGGGTACTGCATCGCGAGGAACAGGCCGGCGCGGGCGCGCTCGTCGACGGACATCTCCAGGACGTCCTCGCCGTCGAGGGTGACGGAACCGGACGTGATCGTGTACTTCGGGTGACCCGCGAGGGAGTAGGCGAGGGTCGACTTGCCCGAGCCGTTGGGGCCCATGATGGCGTGCGTCTCGCCCTGCTTCACGGTGAGGTCGACGCCCTTGAGGATCTCCTTCGTGGCGTTGTCGGCCTCGACGGTGACGTGCAGGTCTCGGATTTCAAGCGTTGCCATGGGTGCCTCAGGACTCCTGGGTGAGGGAGACGAGCACGTCGTCCCCTTCGATCTTTACGGGGTATACGGGGACGGGGCGCGTCGCGGGAAGGCCGGACGGCTTGCCGGTGCGGAGGTCGAAGGCGGAGCCGTGCAGCCAGCACTCGATCTGGCAGTCCTCCACCTCGCCCTCGGAGAGCGAGACGTTCGCGTGGGAGCAGATGTCGTAGATCGCGAACACCTCTCCCTCGGTACGGACGACCGAGACCGGCGTGCCGTCGAGTTCCACCCGCTTGGGGGTGCCCTCCTCCAGCTCGCTCAGCCCACAGGCGCGTACGAAGGCCATCAGACCGACGCCTCCAGCTCTTCGTCGATCCTCTCGAGCAGCCGGGCCTGGAGGTCGTCGACGCCGATCTGCTGGACCAGCTCGGCGAAGAAGCCGCGGACCACCAGACGGCGGGCCTCGTCGGCCGGGATGCCGCGGGCCATCAGGTAGAAGAGCTGCTCGTCGTCGAAGCGGCCGGTCGCGGAGGCGTGGCCGGCGCCGACGATCTCACCGGTCTCGATCTCCAGGTTCGGCACGGAGTCGACACGGGCGCCGTCCGTCAGAACCAGGTTCCGGTTCATCTCGTAGGTGTCCGTGCCCTCGGCCTTGGCCTCGATGAGGACGTCGCCGATCCACACGGCGTGGGCGTCCTCGCCCTGCAGCGCGCCCTTGTAGACGACGTTGGACTTGCAGTGCGGGGCGTTGTGCGTGACCAGCAGGCGGTGCTCCTGGTGCTGCCCGGCGTCGGTGAAGTACAGGCCGAACAGCTCGGCCTCGCCGCCGGGGCCGGCGTACTCGACGCGCGGGTTCAGCCGGACGACGTCGCCGCCGAAGGTGACGACGACCGACTTGAAGGAGGCGTCGCGGCCCACGAGGGCGTTGTGCTGAGCCACGTGCACGGCCTTGTCGTCCCAGTCCTGGACGGAGACGACGGTCAGCTTGGCGCCGTCGCCCAGGATGTAGTCGACGTTGGCGGCGAGCACGGCGTCACCGGTGTGGTCGATGACGACGACGGCCTCGGCGAAGGCGCCCAGTTCGATGACCTGGTGGCCGTAGCGGACCCCG
Organism: Streptomyces sp. NPDC056628; assembly: GCF_042792555.1. Lineage (NCBI taxonomy): Bacteria > Bacillati > Actinomycetota > Actinomycetes > Kitasatosporales > Streptomycetaceae > Streptomyces > Streptomyces sp. NPDC056628. The sequence goes on along the minus strand of NZ_JBHTWG010000042.1, from coordinate 46,791 downwards.
CCCTCGCCGTGCACGGCGATGCGGATGGGCTCGCTGAGGACCGTCTCCTTGGGGACGGTGACCACGCCGGCCTGCTCGAAGGCGGAGTACGCCTGGGCGGCGACGCGGTCCGCGGGGGTGCCCGCCTTGCCGAGCCGGGCGTCGTCACGGCCGACGGTCTCGACGACCACGCCGTCGGGCGCCGACACGGTGATCTTGACGCCCTCGCCGGCCGCGACGGCGGTGCCGTCGTGCAGGCCGCGCAGGCGCTCCAGCGGGGTGAACCGCCATTCCTCCTCACGGCCGTGCGGGACGGGGAAGTCCGCCACGTCGAACGACGGGGGCGCGCTCATGCGCGAGACGACGGTCGACTCCGCGGCCACCGCGATCGAGCCGGCGGTGGTCGACCCCACCGGTAGGGGTCCCCCCGCCCGAACGGAGTTGAGGGTGGGGGAGTTCTGGGCCTCAGCCATGGCTGTCGGTCTGCTCTCTTCCTACGTTTACGATCTTCGGCCCGCCGCTGGGGCGGGCCGCCTGCTGCCGGAGCGGAGGGCGGGTGTCAGCCGACCGCGCCTTCCATCTGCAGTTCGATCAGCCGGTTGAGCTCGAGGGCGTACTCCATCGGCAGCTCCTTGGCGATCGGCTCGACGAAGCCGCGCACGATCATCGCCATCGCCTCGTCCTCGCTCAGACCGCGGCTCATCAGGTAGAAGAGCTGGTCCTCGGAGACCTTGGAGACGGTCGCCTCGTGGCCCATGGAGACGTCGTCCTCGCGGACGTCGACGTACGGGTAGGTGTCCGACCGCGAGATCGTGTCGACGAGCAGGGCGTCACAGAGCACGTTGGACTTCGAGCCCGGGGCGCCCTCGCCGATCTCGATGAGACCGCGGTAGGAGGTACGGCCGCCGCCGCGCGCCACCGACTTGGAGACGATGTTGGAGGACGTGTTCGGGGCCATGTGGACCATCTTGGCGCCGGCGTCCTGGTGCTGGCCCTCGCCCGCGAAGGCGATGGACAGGGTCTCGCCCCTGGCGTGCTCGCCCATCAGGTAGACGGCCGGGTACTTCATCGTCACCTTGGAGCCGATGTTGCCGTCGATCCACTCCATGGTGGCGCCCTCGTAGGCGACGGCGCGCTTGGTGACCAGGTTGTAGACGTTGTTCGACCAGTTCTGGATGGTCGTGTAGCGGCAGCGGGCGTTCTTCTTGACGATGATCTCGACGACCGCGGAGTGCAGCGAGTCGGACTTGTAGATCGGCGCGGTGCAGCCCTCGACGTAGTGCACGTAGGCACCCTCGTCGACGATGATCAGGGTCCGCTCGAACTGGCCCATGTTCTCGGTGTTGATCCGGAAGTAGGCCTGGAGCGGGATCTCGACGTGCACGCCCTTCGGCACGTAGATGAAGGAGCCGCCGGACCACACCGCGGTGTTCAGCGCGGCGAACTTGTTGTCACCGGCCGGGATGACGGTGCCGAAGTACTCCTTGAAGAGCTCCGGGTGCTCCTTCAGCGCGGTGTCGGTGTCGAGGAAGATGACGCCCTGCTCCTCCAGGTCCTCGCGGATCTGGTGGTAGACGACCTCCGACTCGTACTGGGCGGCCACACCGGCGACGAGGCGCTGCTTCTCGGCCTCCGGGATGCCCAGCTTGTCGTAGGTGTTCTTGATGTCCTCCGGGAGCTCGTCCCAGGACGCCGCCTGCTTCTCCGTGGAGCGCACGAAGTACTTGATGTTGTCGAAGTCGATGCCCGACAGGTCCGAGCCCCAGTTCGGCATGGGCTTCTTCTCGAAGAGCTTCAGGCCCTTGAGGCGCAGCTTCGTCATCCACTCCGGCTCCGACTTCTTGCCGGAGATGTCGCGGACGACGTCCTCGTTCAGGCCGCGCTTCGCTGCGGCACCGGCCTCGTCGGAGTCGGCCCAGCCGTATTCGTAGGTGCCCAGGCCCTCGAGCTCAGGGTGGGCGGTCTCCGTGGGGAGAGTCATGCGGGGTTCCTCCCGGCCGTGCTTGCAGATGCTTGGTCAGTGGTGTGGGAAATCCTGGGGATGAACGTCGTGCAGACGCCGTCGCCGTGCGCGATGGTCGCCAGTCGCTGGACGTGGGTCCCGAGCAGCTCGGCGAAGATCTCCGTCTCCGCCTCGCACAGCTGCGGGAACTGCTCCGCGACGTGGGCGACCGGGCAGTGGTGCTGGCAGAGCTGCTCGCCCTGCTGCGGGTGGGGCGCACTGCGCGCCGCCGCAGCGTACCCGTCGGCGCTGAGGGCCTTGGCCAGGGCCTCGGTGCGCTCGTCGGGTCCGGCCGCCTCGATCGCCTCGCGGTAGGCGCGCGCCTGGGCCGCGATACGGGCGCGGGCGAAGGCGGCGACCGCCTCGCTTCCGCCCTCGCGCTCGGCGATCCACTTCAGGGCGTCCGCCGCGAGCTTGTCGTAGGACTGGTCGAAGGCGTCGCGACCGCAGTCGGTGAGCGCGAAGACCTTGGCGGGCCGCCCGCGCGTGCGCGTGCCGTAGACACGCTGCTCCCGGGCCTCCACGACGTCGTCGGCGACGAGCGCGTCGAGGTGCCTGCGCACGGCGGCCTGGGTGAGGCCCAGCCGGCCGGCCAGGTCGGCGACGGTCGACGGCCCGTGGTCCAGGATGGATCGCGCGACCCGGTTGCGCGTCGAGCGCTCTCCGGTCGCGAACTCCTCCTGAGGGGCCCCCGTGGGGGTCTCCCGAGCCTCGCCGACGTTTTTCACAACGCCATTGTTGCGTAATTCCTCGAAGCCAGGCAACCCACCCCCCTCCGCGACGACGGTGCCCTGCGTCACTTAGGTATACCTAACGTGACCTGCGGAAACGATCTTTGATCGATCAAACCGGTGGCGCCGGACGCCCCCGTCCGGAACACTCGCCGACCATGGCGACACCCCCTCCGACCGGCCCTCTTGTCACTCGCGACACCCTCGCGGCCCAGTTGCGCGCGCTCGGCGTGCGGGAGGGTGACACGCTCCTCGTGCATTCCTCGCTCAGTGCCCTCGGCTGGGTGTGCGGAGGTGCCGTCGCCGTCGTCGAAGGGCTGCTCGAAGCGCTCGGCCCGGACGGCACGCTGGTGGTCCCCACCCAGACCGGTGACCTCTCCGATCCGGCCGTGTGGCAGAACCCGCCGGTGCCCGAGGAGTGGTGGGAGACCGTCCGGGCGACCATGCCCGCCTTCGACCCCCGGGTGACCCCCTCACGTGGCATGGGCGCCGTCCCGGAGACCGTGCGGACCTGGCCCGGTGCCCTGCGCAGCGCGCATCCGCAGACGTCCTTCGCGGCCCTCGGCGCCCGCGCGCGGGAGATCACCGACGGGCACGCCCCGGACTGCCGGCTCGGCGAGCGCAGCCCGCTGGCCCGTCTGGAGGCGCTGCACGCGCGCGTGCTGCTGCTCGGCGCCGGCTACGGCACCTGCACCGGCTTCCACCTGGCCGAGTACCGGATCCCCTCCCCGCGGGTGCGCGTGGGACGGCCGGGGCCCCAGGGGTGGGAGGTGGTCACCGAGGTGTCGATCACCTCGGAACGCTTCGACGAGCTCGGGCACGACTTCGAACGGGACCGGCCGGTCCTGCGCGGCCAGGTGGGCGCGGCCGAGGCACGCCTGTTCCCGCTGCCGGACGCGGTGGCCTACGCGGTGCGGTGGCTGGAGACGCACCGGCCCCGCGCCGAGGAGATATGAGGCGGCCGATCGGGGAGATGCGCACCCGGCCGTTCGGGGGACCCGCGGTCTCCCTAGACTCTTGAGCCATGCGAAACGAGCCCGTGGTCCAGGTCCACGCCCTGGTGAAGCGGTACGGCGGCAAAACCGCGGTGGACGGTCTCGACCTGGTGGCCCGGGCGGGCGTCACAGCCGTGCTCGGACCGAACGGCGCGGGCAAGACGACGACGGTGGAGACCTGCGAGGGCTACCGCAGACCCGACTCCGGCACGGTGCGCGTCCTCGGCCTCGACCCGGTGCGGGAGTCCGGCGCGCTGCGGCCCCGGATCGGGGTGATGCTCCAGTCCGGCGGTGTCTACTCGGGTGCGCGCGCGGACGAGATGCTGCGCCATGTCGCCAGGCTGCACGCCCACCCCCTGGACGTGGACGCGCTCATCGAGCGGCTGGGGCTCGGCGGCTGCGGCCGGACCTCGTACCGCCGGCTCTCGGGCGGCCAGCAGCAGCGGCTCGCGCTCGCCATGGCCGTCGTCGGCCGGCCCGAGCTGGTCTTCCTGGACGAGCCGACCGCCGGGCTCGACCCGCAGGCCCGCCGTGCCACCTGGGACCTGGTCCGGGACCTGCGTGACGACGGCGTCTCGGTGATCCTCACCACGCACTACATGGACGAGGCCGAACAGCTCGCCGACGACGTCGCCATCATCGACGCGGGGCGGGTCATCGCCCAGGGGTCCCCCGAGGAGCTGTGCCGCGGCGGCGCCGAGAACACCCTGCGCTTCACCGGCCGCCCCGGCCTGGACGTGGGCTCCCTGCTCAAGGCGCTGCCCGCCGACTGCACGGCCGCCGAGCTGACGTCCGGCTCGTACCGGGTCGTCGGCAAGGTCGACCCGCAACTGCTCGCCACGGTGACGTCCTGGTGCGCGCAGCACGGGGTGATGCCGGACCGGATCTCGGTGGAGCGGCACACGCTGGAGGACGTCTTCCTGGAGCTGACCGGCAAGGAGCTGCGCTCATGACCACCACGAGCACCGGGGCGTACGCCCCGAAGCCGGGCGCCGCGCCGCTGGGGCGCATGATCGCCGCGCAGGCCGCGCTCGAGACGAAGATGCTGCTGCGCAACGGCGAGCAGTTGCTGCTGACGGTGGTGATCCCGACCCTGCTGCTGGTGCTCTTCAGCTCGGTCGACATCGTGGACACCGGCTCCGGGAAGGCGGTCGACTTCCTCGCCCCCGGCATCCTGGCGCTCGCCGTGCTGTCGACGGCGTTCACCGGGCAGGCCATCGCGACGGGCTTCGAGCGCCGGTACGGCGTGCTGAAGCGGCTGGCGGCCTCCCCGCTGCCGCGCTGGGGCCTGATGACCGCCAAGACGCTGTCGGTGCTGGTCACCGAGGTCCTGCAGATCGTCCTGCTGACGCTGATCGCCTTCTCGCTCGGCTGGTCGCCGCACGGCAACCCGGCGGCCGTGCTCGTGCTGCTGGTCCTCGGCACGGTCGCCTTCTCGGGCCTCGGCCTGCTGATGGCGGGCACCCTGAAGGCGGAGGCCACGCTCGCCGCCGCCAACCTGGTCTTCCTGCTGCTGCTCGTCGGCGGCGGGGTCGTCGTGCCGCTGGAGAAGTTCCCGGAGGCCGCCCAGGACGTCCTCGGCCTGCTGCCCGTCTCCGCGCTCTCCGACGGGCTGCGGGACGTGCTCCAGCACGGCTCCGGGATGCCCTGGGGCGATGTGGCGATCCTCGCCGCCTGGGCGGTCGTGGGCCTCGCGGCGGCCGGCCGGTTCTTCCGCTGGGAGTAGCGCGCCGGCCCGCGGTGCGCCCCCCTCGTGAAAGCGTGCACAAGCGGCGGCCTACGATGGTGCGCGTGCAGAACCTGACCCGCGCCGACGCCCAGGCCGCCGTGCGCAACCCGCTCGCCTTCATCGCCGCCCGCTGGACCCCGGACCCGAGGACCGTCCGGCGCGCGGCGCTCGCCGCGCTCGTGATGTCCGTGATCATCGTGGTCACCGGCGGGGCCGTCCGCCTCACCGGTTCCGGGCTCGGCTGCCCGACCTGGCCCAAGTGCACCGGCGACTCGCTCACGTCCACCCGCGAGATGGGCCTGCACGGCGCGATCGAGTTCGGCAACCGCATGCTGACGTACGTGCTGTGCGCGGCGGTCGGCTGGGCGATCATCGCCGCCCGCTCCACCGAGCCGTACCGGCGGGGCCTGACCCGGCTGGGCTGGGCGCAGTTCTGGATCGTGATGAGCAACGCCGTGCTCGGCGGCGTCGTCGTCCTCGTCGGCCTGAACCCGTACACCGTCGCGGCCCACTTCGCGGCGTCGTCCGCGCTCATCGCGGTCGCCGTGGTGATGTGGCAGCGCACCCGTGAGGGGGACGCGGCGCCTCGTCCGCTGGTCGGCAAGGCCGTCCAGCAGCTCGTGTGGTTCCTGGTGGCCGCCTCGGTGCTGCTGATCCTGGTGGGCACGGTGGTCACCGGCGCGGGTCCGCACGCGGGCGACTCCAGCGAGGTCGAGCGGATGCCGGTCGACTGGGAGACCGTGACGAAGCTGCACGCCGTGCTGGCCTGGATCGTCGTGACGCTGACCTTCGCGCTCTGGTTCGTCCTCAAGGCGGTCGACGCCCCGAAGGGCCCGCTGGACCGCACCCGCGATCTGTTCCTCGTGCTGCTGGCGCAGGGCGTCGTCGGCTACGTCCAGTACTTCACGGACCTCCCGGAGCTGCTGGTCGGCCTGCACATGCTGGGCTCGGCCCTGGTGTGGATCGCGGTGCTGCGCGTGCTCCTCGCGCTGCGCGAGCGGCCGGAGGCGTCCGTGCCGGATCCGCCCGCTCAGCCGCTCGACGCCACCAGCGCGTCGATCGCCGGCCCCAGGTAGGCACGCGTCAGCCGGGCCCGGCGCGCCGCCCAGGCGTCGGACGGCGGTTCGGACCGGCCGTAGCGGCGGCCGTGGACGTCGTCGACGACCTCGGCGGGCGCCCCCAGCCGGGGCAGCAGCTCCAGAGCCTCCCGCTTGGAGATGAGCCGTCCCTCGCGCGCGGTCACGCTCGCCCGCGCGAAGGTGATCAGCCCCAGGTCGACCCAGACGTCCCGCGTCCACAGCCGGGCGTCGGCCAGGGCGGGCCGCCAGAAGTCCCGCTGGTCGCGCACGACGAACGCGGCCAGCTCAGGGTCCGGCACCGGCGGCAGCAGGGCGGCGGGCGCCTCGCCGTGCAGCACGCGCCCGAAGGTGTGCAGCTCCCGCCGGGTCACGGGGGTGACCGGCCGCCGGAACAGCTCCTCGTGTGCCCAGGTGAGATGGCGCCGGGCGGGGTCGGCCAGCGTGTCCGGGGTGAGGTAGGAGCAGTGCAGCAGCGGCGCGAGCGGCGCGGTCCGCAGCCGGGCGTGCAGCGTCGCCAGACGCCAGATCGTGCGCGCGGTGAGCGGGCCGTCCAGGACGGCGATCAGGTCCAGATCGCTGCGGCCCTCCTGGTAGTCGCCGCCGGCGAGCGAGCCGTGCGCCCAGACGGCGAGGGGCTCCAGCGGTCCGAGGGCGGTCAGGAAGCGGTCGAGCAGGGCGTCGGTCGGCATCCGGCCAGTCTGGCCGCGGGCGCGCCGGGCGTACACCCCGCTCACTCCAGGCCGTAGACCCGGCGGGCGTTCCCCCACGACACCATCTCCGCCACCCGCTGGGCGTCCGCCGGTGACCACGCGCCCTCGGTGACCCAGGTGCCGAGTACCCGGGCGAGGGACTCGCGGAACAGCTGTGCGGCGACGACGTGCAGCTCGGGCAGACCCTGGGCGCCGCTGGAGAAGAGGATCTTGCCGAAGGGGGCCAGCTCCAGGATCTCGGCGAGGATCGTGGCCGCGCGGGCGCCGGTGCGCACGAGGGCGGCGCCGGAGTCGGAGTAGACGTGCGGGAAGACACCGGCGAGATGGGCGGCGTGCCGGTGGTAGGGGTAGCCGTGCAGCAGGACCAGGTCGGTGCCGAGGCCGGCGGTGGCACGGACGAAGTCCGTGAGCAGGACCGGGTCGGTGCGGTCGATGCGCAGACCCGGCTGGCCCAGCCCGGCGTGCAGCTGGAGCGGCAGCCCGGACGCCACCGCGATCCACAGCAGGTGCCGCAGCAGCACCGGGTCGGTCAGCTCGCCGCCGACCTCGCGGGCCGCGAGCCAGCGTCCGGCCGCGCCCCGCACCTCCCCCGGCCCCGGCGGCTCGGGCGCGAGCGCCAGGCCGTGCCGTACGCCGGCGACCGAGGTGAAGGCCACGGCGTGCGCGGCCGCGGCGTGCACGGACTCGGCGAGGTTGGCGAGGAAGGACTCGACGGTGCCGGAGGTGTCGGCGACCTGTTCGGCGAGGAGTTCGAGGCGGACGATCTCGTGGGCCTCCGCGGAGGCGGCGGAGGCCATCTCCGGGGGGCCGGTCAGGTCGCCGGGCAGGCCTGTGTCGACCAGGTAGGTCGTGATGCCGCTGCCCCGCAGCAGCCGCCGCCCGGCCTCCCAGACGCCGAGCTCACGGCGCCGGGCCAGATAGCGGGCGGGGGCGCAGTGCGGCTCCAGGCCGAGGAGCGGGGGGCACCAGCGCCGTACGGCGAAGCCGGTCTGGGTGTCGAAGAGCGTGGTGCCGGGCGCCGGTGGTCCCTCGGTGCGGGCGAGCTGGGCCTCGAAGGTGCCGAGGCCCAGTTCCGCTCTCAGTACGCCGTGGCAGTACTGGTCCACGAGGGACGGCGTGTCGATCATCCGGGCTCCCCGGGGGTGGACGCTGGCGTGCTCTACACGTCCTAACGGGTGAACCGGTGCCGAGGTGTTGGGGGGAAGCGGGCGGGCTCCTCAGCCGCCGATCTGGATGCCGGCCATCCGCTTCCACTCGAAGGGGCCCGTGGTCACCTTCGCGGCGAACTCGCCGTCGAAGGACTCGTGCCGGGTGATCCCGGCCTTCTCGACGGCCTTCTCGGCGGTCTCGAAGGTGGGGGCCACCAGGTCGCCCCAGCCGCCGTCCTCGCCCACGAGCACGATGCGGGCGCCGCGCTCGCCGATGTACGCGACATGGGCCTCGGCACCGCCGTGGGACTTGGCGAAAGCGTTGATCCGGTGCGCGAGGCGGGTCACCTTGCGCTTGTCGACCTGCTGCGTGTCGTCTGCCATGGCCAGGATGCTACCGACCGGTAGATCAATGCGCGACGGACGGGGTGCGTGAGCCGCGCCTCAGCGCAGGAAGGGGTCCACGGCGACGGCCACGAAGAGCAGCGACACATAGGTGATCGACCAGTGGAACAGGCGCATCTCCTTCAGCTTCCCGCCCGTCACCTCGGCCTTCGCGCGGTTCTGCAGCGCGTGGGCCTCCCACAGCCACCAGCCGCCCGCGCCGAGCGCGACCGCGGTGTAGAACCAGCCCGTGTAGCCGAGCGGCGTCAGCAGCAGCGAGACCGCCACCATCACCCAGCTGTAGAGGACGATCTGCTTGGCGACGACCTTGTTGGAGGCGATGACGGGGAGCATCGGCACGCCCACGCGCGCGTAGTCCTCCTTCACCTTCATGGACAGCGGCCAGTAGTGCGGCGGCGTCCAGAAGAAGATCACCATGAACAGGATCAGCGGGGCCCAGGAGAGGGAGTTCGTGACCGCGGACCAGCCGATGAGCACCGGCATGCAGCCCGCGATGCCGCCCCACACGATGTTCTGCGAGGTGCGGCGCTTGAGCAGCATCGTGTAGACGACGACGTAGAAGAGCAGCGCTCCGAGTGACAGCCAGGCCGACAGCCAGTTGACGGTGAGGCCGAACAGCAGCGTCGAGACCACCGCGAGGGTGATGCCGAAGGCGAGGCACTCGCGCGGACTGACCATCCCGGTGACCAGGGGACGCTGGGAGGTGCGGTCCATCAGCGCGTCGATGTCGCGGTCGATGTACATGTTGAGCGCGTTTGCGCCGCCCGCGCTGAGGTAACCGCCGACACAGGTGAGCAGCACCAGACCGAGGTCGGGCACGCCGCGCTCGGCCAGGAACATCACCGGGACGGTGGTGATGAGCAGCAGCTCGATGATCCGCGGCTTGGTCAGCGCCACGAAAGCCGCGACCCGGGCCCCGATCGGCCGTCGGTTCGGGCTCTGGCTCGTCCCGACAATCCCCGCTGGACGGGATTCAACGGCCGTCACGCACACCCCTGACAGAGACATCCCAGCAAGCCCGACCCGTGTGAAGTCCCGGTAAAGGCTCGCGCGTACCACGCCACTGTAGACGTTGCCCAGACCCGGGCCGTCGCGGGGGTCCGGTCGTGTTGGAGGTGTGGTCCGACGGGTACCCGCGGGCTCGATTGAGCACCCGGATGAGCGGCTGCGTATTCATGTGCCGAGCCCCGGAACGGCGCGGCCGACAGGCACATCCGGAAGAGTCCCGGCAGTCTGGGTTGAGTCGAAAAAACGCACGTACTTCCGGGGGTAGGCTCGACAATGGCCGGCCGACGCCGAGTACGCCGGCAGCCGGTGGGCGCGTGCCCGTGACGCCGGCAACCGACATGTGGAGAGGAGCCCTGACCCAGGGTGAGCACCAAGCCGACCACCACAGACCTCGAGTGGACCGAGCTGGACCAGCGGGCGGTGGACACCGCCCGCGTCCTGGCCGCAGATGCCGTACAGAAGGTCGGTAACGGCCATCCTGGTACGGCGATGAGCCTGGCGCCCGTCGCCTACACCCTCTTCCAGAAGGTGATGCGGCACGACCCGGCGGACGCCGACTGGGTCGGGCGGGACCGCTTCGTGCTGTCCGCCGGCCACACGTCCCTGACCCTCTACACCCAGCTCTACCTGGCCGGCTTCGGCCTGGAGCTGGACGACCTCAAGGCGTTCCGGACGTGGGGTTCGAAGACCCCCGGCCACCCGGAGTACGGCCACACCACGGGTGTGGAGACGACGACCGGTCCGCTGGGCCAGGGTGTCGGCAACGCCGTCGGCATGGCCATGGCCTCCCGCTACGAGCGGGGTCTGTTCGACCCGGAGGCCCCCGCGGGCACCTCCCCGTTCGACCACTTCATCTACTGCATCGCCGGTGACGGCTGCCTCCAGGAGGGCATCACCGCCGAGGCCTCGTCGCTGGCCGGTCACCAGAGGCTCGGCAACCTCATCCTTCTGTGGGACGACAACCACATCTCGATCGAGGGCGACACCGAGACGGCCGTATCCGAGGACACGGCCAAGCGCTACGAGGCGTACGGCTGGCACGTGCAGCGCGTGGCCCCGAAGCCGGACGGCGACCTGGACCCGCACGCGATCTACGACGCGATCCAGGAGGCCAAGAAGGTCACCGACCGCCCGTCCTTCATCGCGATGCGCTCGATCATCGCCTGGCCGGCCCCGCACGCGCAGAACACCGAGGCCGCGCACGGCTCGGCGCTCGGTGACGACGAGGTGGCGGCCACCAAGCGGGTCCTCGGCTTCGACCCGGAGAAGGCCTTCGAGGTCTCCGACGAGGTCCTCGCGCACACCCGGGGCGCCCTGGAGCGCGGGCGGGCCGCCCGTGCCGTGTGGGAGAAGTCCTTCCAGCAGTGGCGGGACAACAACCCCGAGCGCGCCGCCGAGTACGACCGCATCGCCAAGGGCGAACTGCCCACCGGCTGGGAGGAGAAGATCCCGGTCTTCGAGCCCGGCAAGGGTGTGGCGACGCGTGCCGCGTCCGGCAAGGTGCTCCAGGCGCTCGGCGCGGTCATCCCGGAGCTGTGGGGCGGCTCGGCCGACCTGGCGGGCTCGAACAACACGACGATCGACAAGACGTCGTCGTTCCTGCCGGCCGGCAACCCGCTGCCGGAGGCGAACCCGTACGGCCGCACGATCCACTTCGGCATCCGCGAGCACTCCATGGCCGCGGAGCTGAACGGCATCACCCTGCACGGCAACACCCGCGTCTACGGCGGCACCTTCCTGGTGTTCTCCGACTACATGCGCAACGCCGTGCGGCTGTCGGCCCTCATGCACCTGCCGGTGACGTACGTGTGGACGCACGACTCCATCGGCCTGGGCGAGGACGGCCCGACCCACCAGCCGATCGAGCACCTCGCGTCGCTGCGCGCCATCCCCGGCCTGAACATCGTCCGCCCGGCGGACGCCAACGAGACGGCGATCGCCTGGCGCGAGATCCAGCGGCGCTGGACCAAGGAGTACGGCAAGGGCGCCCCGCACGGTCTGGCACTGACCCGTCAGGGCGTGCCGACGTACGAGCCCAACGAGGACACCGTGCGCGGTGGCTACGTGATGTTCGAGGCCGAGGGCGGCGAGCCCGAGGTCATCCTGATCGCCACCGGTTCCGAGGTGCATGTGGCGGTCGAGGCGCGTGAGCGCCTCCAGGCCGACGGGGTCCCGACGCGCGTGGTCTCGATGCCGTCCGTGGAGTGGTTCGAGGAGCAGGACCAGGGGTACCGGGACAGCGTCCTGCCGCCGTCCGTGAGGGCGCGTGTCGCGGTTGAGGCCGGGGTGGGCCTGACCTGGCACAAGTACGTCGGGGACGCGGGCCGCATCGTGTCGCTGGAGCACTTCGGCGCTTCCGCCGACGGCAAGGTCCTTTTCCAGGAGTACGGCTTCACCGCCGAGAACGTGGCGGCCGTCGCGCGGGAATCCCTCTCCGCGGCCCGGCGCTGACGCTCACATACGCAACGTAGGAGTCTGATTTTCCATGACAGACGCACTGAAGCGCCTCTCCGAGGAGGGCGTCGCGATCTGGCTGGACGACCTGTCACGCCAGCGCATCACTTCCGGCAACCTGGCCGAGCTGATCGACCAGCAGCACGTCGTCGGCGTCACCACCAACCCGACGATCTTCCAGAAGGCCATCAGCGAGGGCCACGGCTACGACCAGCAGCTCGCCGACCTCGCGGCCCGCAAGGTCACGGTCGAAGAGGCGATCCGCATGATCACCACGGCGGACGTCCGGGACGCCGCCGACATCCTGCGCCCGGTCTTCGAGGCCACCGACGGCCAGGACGGCCGGGTCTCCATCGAGGTCGACCCGCGGCTCGCGCACAACAAGCACGCGACCGTCGCGGAGGCCAAGCAGCTGGCCTGGCTGGTCGACCGGCCCAACACGCTCATCAAGATCCCGGCCACCCGGGCCGGCATCCCGGCGATCACCGAGGTCATCGGCCTCGGCATCAGCGTCAACGTCACGCTGATCTTCTCGCTGGAGCGCTACCACGAGGTCATGGACGCCTACCTCGCCGGTCTGGAGAAGGCGAAGGCCAGGGGCCTGGACCTGTCGCAGATCCGTTCGGTGGCTTCGTTCTTCGTGTCCCGGGTGGACTCCGAGGTCGACAAGCGCCTCGACGCGCTCGGCACCGACGAGGCCAAGGCCCTGCGCGGCAAGGCCGCCATCGCCAACGCCCGGCTCGCCTACCAGGCGTACGAGGAGGTCTTCTCCTCCGACCGCTGGAACGCGCTGGAGAAGGCGGGCGCGCGCAAGCAGCGTCCGCTGTGGGCGTCGACCGGTGTGAAGGACAAGGCGTACAAGCCGACCCTCTACGTCGAGGAACTGGTGGCGCCGAACACCGTCAACACCATGCCCGAGGACACCTTGCACGCGGTGGAGGAGCAGGGCGAGATCACCGGCAACACGATCTCCGGCAGGTACGAACAGGCCCGCGCCGACCTCGACGCGCTCGAGCGGCTCGGGATCTCGTACGACGAGGTCGTGCAGCTGCTGGAGGACGAGGGCGTCGAGAAGTTCGAGTCGTCCTGGAACGACCTGCTCAAGTCGACCGAGGCGGAGCTGCAGCGCCTCGCCCCCTCGGAGGGCTGATCCCTTGCCACCCTTCAACGTCACTGAAGCGAACCCGCTTCGTGACGCCGCCGACCGACGGCTCCCGCGTATCGCGGGGCCGTCGGGCCTGGTGATCTTCGGCGTTACGGGCGATTTGTCACGTAAAAAGCTGATGCCCGCTGTGTACGACCTCGCGAACCGGGGACTGCTGCCGCCGGGCTTCTCGCTCGTCGGCTTCGCCCGCCGGGAGTGGGCGAACGAGGACTTCGCCCAGGAGGTGCACGACGCGGTCAAGGCCCATGCCCGCACCCCCTTCCGCGAGGAGGTCTGGCAGCAGCTCATCCAGGGCATGCGCTTCGTGCAGGGCACCTTCGACGACGACGACGCCTTCGAACGGCTGCGCGCCACCATCGAGGAGCTGGACAAGGCCCAGGGCACGGGCGGCAACTTCGCCTTCTACCTGTCGGTGCCGCCGCGCTCCTTCCCGGTGGTCATCCAGCAGCTGAAGAAGCACGGGCTCGCCGACCAGACGGGCGGCTCCTGGCGCCGCGCGGTCATCGAGAAGCCGTTCGGACACGACCTGGCCTCCGCCGAGGAGCTCAACAAGGTCGTGCACGAGGTATTCGCCCCGGACCAGGTCTTCCGCATCGACCACTATCTGGGCAAGGAGACCGTCCAGAACATCCTGGCGCTCCGCTTCGCCAACACGATGTTCGAGCCGATATGGAACCGGTCCTTCGTGGACCACGTCCAGATCACCATGGCCGAGGACATCGGCATCGGCGGCCGGGCCGGCTACTACGACGGCATCGGCGCCGCCCGCGACGTCATCCAGAACCACCTGCTGCAGCTGATGGCGCTCACCGCGATGGAGGAGCCCGCCTCCTTCGACGCGGACGCGCTCGCCGCCGAGAAGACCAAGGTGCTCGGCGCCGTCCGGCTGCCGAAGGACCTCGGCCGCGACACGGTGTTCGCGCAGTACGCCGAGGGCTGGCAGGGCGGCGAGAAGGCGGTCGGCTACCTCCAGGAGGAGGGCATCGACCCCAAGTCGAAGACCGACACGTACGCCGCGGTCAAGCTCTCGATCGACAACCGCCGCTGGGCGGGCGTCCCCTTCTACCTGCGCACCGGCAAGCGGCTCGGCCGGCGCGTCACGGAGATCGCGGTCGTCTTCCAGCGCGCCCCGCACTCCCCCTTCGACACGACGGCCACCGAGGAGCTGGGCCAGAACGCGATCGTCATCCGCGTCCAGCCCGACGAGGGCGTCACCGTCCGCTTCGGCTCCAAGGTGCCCGGCACCTCCATGGAGATCCGGGACGTGTCGATGGACTTCGCGTACGGCGAGTCCTTCACCGAGTCCTCGCCCGAGGCGTACGAGCGGCTGATCCTCGACGTCCTGCTCGGCGACTCGAACCTCTTCCCGCGCACCGAGGAGGTCGAGCTGTCCTGGAAGATCCTCGACCCGATCGAGGAGTACTGGGACCGGCACGGCAGGCCCGCCCAGTACCCGGCAGGCACCTGGGGGCCCGTCGAGGCGGACGAAATGCTCGCACGAGAGGGACGGAGCTGGCGCAGGCCATGAAGATAGACCTCACGGACACCACGGCCAGCAAGATCAACAAGGCACTGGTGAAGGCGCGGCGGGCCATCGGCACGCCGGCCGTCGGCATGGTGCTGACGCTGGTCATCGTCACGGACGAGGAGAACGCCTACGACGCCCTGAAGGCCGCCGGCGACGCCTCGCGCGAGCACCCCTCGCGCACGCTGCTGGTGATCAAGCGTGTCTCGCGCTCGCCCCGGGACCGCACGCAGTCCCGGCTGGACGCCGAGGTGCGGGTGGGCGCCGACGCCGGTACCGGCGAGACGGTGGTGCTTCGCCTCTACGGCGAGGTGTCCGAGCACGCCCAGTCCGTCGTCCTGCCCCTGCTGCTGCCGGACGCCCCGGTGGTGGTCTGGTGGCCGGTGACCGCGCCCATCGACCCGGCGAACGACCCGCTCGGCGCGCTGGCCCAGCGCCGGGTGACCGACACCTACGCCTCGGAACAGCCGGTGCGGGAGCTGTCGGCGCGCGCCGGGACGTACACGCCGGGCGACACCGACCTGTCCTGGACCCGGATCACGCCGTGGCGCTCGATGCTGGCGGCGGCCCTGGACCAGGTGCTCTGCGAGGTGAAGGCCGTCGAGGTGGAGGGCGAGGAGTTCAACCCGAGCTGTGAGCTGCTGGCGATGTGGCTCGCGGACCGGCTGGACGTCCCCGTGCAGCGGTCCGTGTCGTCGGGCCCCGGCCTGACGGCGGTGCGGCTGGACACCGACTGCGGCCCGATCGTCCTCGACCGGGCCGACGGCTCGCTGGCGACCCTCTCCATCGAGGGGCAGCCGGACCGGGCGGTGGCGCTGAAGCGACGTGAGACGTCCGAGTTGATCGCGGAGGAACTGCGCCGGCTCGACCCGGACGACACCTACGCGTCGGCGCTGCGCTTCGGCGTGGACCGGCTCCACGCGTCCGCGGTCACCCGGCCCGCCGGGACCGGGAGGGCGGCGGAGGACGGGCCGGCCAAAGGAGAAGCGGCCGCGACTCCTGTCGAAGACGCCGCCAAGGCCCCGGCGAAGGAAGCGACGGCGGGGGAACCGGTGAAGAAGGCGGCGGCCAAGTGAGCACCCACACCCCGCAGCTGGTCGTCCACCGCGACAAGGAACTGATGGCCCAGGCCGCGGCGGCCCGGCTGATCACGAAGATCGTGGACACGCAGGCCTCCCGGGGCTCGGCGTCCGTGGTCCTCACCGGCGGCCGCAACGGCAACGGCCTGCTGGCCGCGCTGGCGGCGGCCCCCGCCCGGGACGCCATCGACTGGGGCCGTCTGGACCTGTGGTGGGGCGACGAGCGGTTCCTGCCCGAGGGCGACCCGGAGCGCAACGTCACGCAGGCCCGCGAGGCCCTGCTGGACGCGGTGCCCCTGGACCCGAAGCGGGTGCACGCCATGCCCGCCTCGGACGGCCCGTTCGGCACGGACGTGGAGGCGGCGGCCGCCGCCTACGCGGAGGAGCTGGCGCGGGCCGCGGGCCCCGAGGACCACGGCGCCGTGCCCTCGTTCGACGTCCTGATGCTGGGCGTGGGTCCCGACGCGCACGTCGCCTCCCTGTTCCCGGAACTGCCCGCGGTACGGGAGACCGAGCGCACGGTCGTCGGGGTCCACGGCGCGCCCAAGCCCCCGCCGACCCGCATCACCCTCACGCTTCCCGCGATCCGCGCGGCGCGCGAGGTGTGGCTCCTTGCGGCCGGCGAGGACAAGGCGGAGGCCGTGGCGATCGCCCTGTCGGGCGCGGGCGAGATCCAGGCCCCGGCGGCGGGCGCGCGGGGGCGCTCCCGCACCCTGTGGCTCCTGGACGCGGCGGCGGCGTCCCAGCTGCCGCGGTCGCTGTATCCGCCGGCCACTCCCTGACCGGTACGTGAACGGCAGTCAGGGCCCCCGCCTCGTACGAGGCGGGGGCCCTGACTCGTGTGCCGGACGGGCTACTTGACCGAGCCCGCCATCACCCCCTGCACGAAGTGCCGCTGGAACGCGAAGAACACCACCACCGGCACCACCAGGGACAGGAACGCCCCCGGTGCCAGGACGTCGATGTTGCTGCCGAACTGGCGGATCTGGGACTGCAGTTCCACGGTGAGCGGCTGGGAGGAGCTGTCCGCGAAGAGCAGCGCCACCAGCATGTCGTTCCAGACCCACAGGAACTGGAAGATGGCCAGGGAGGCGATCGCCGGGCGGCCGACCGGCAGGACCAGCCGGGTGAAGATCCGCCACTCGGTGCCGCCGTCCATGCGGGCGGCCTCCAGCATCTCCTTCGGCATCTCCGCGAAGTAGTTCCGCAGCAGGAACACCGCGAACGGCAGTCCGTAGGCGACGTGGAACAGGACGACGCCCGGGATCGTGCCGAACAGGCCGAGCTGCCCGAAGAGTTTGGCGACCGGGAGCAGACCGATCTGCACCGGCACCACCAGCAGGGCCACCACGAGCAGGAAGACCGCGTCGCGGCCCGGGAAGTCCAGCCAGGCGAAGGCGTACCCGGCGAGGGCGGCGAGCACCACCACCAGGACGGTCGTCGGCACCGAGATCAGAACCGTGTTCCAGAAGGCCTGGGTGATACCGGAGTTGGCGAGCAGGGCCGAGTAGTTGTCGAAGGACAGCTGCCCGGGGCTGGTGAAGACCGTCCACCAGCCGCCCTTCGCGGTGTCCTCGGCGGACCGCATCGACGACAGGAACAGTCCGGCCAGCGGGGTCAGCCAGACCAGGCCGACCACCACGAGGAAGGCCTGCACCAGTGAGCTGCCCAGACCGCGCCTGACCGCGTTCATCGCTGACTCCTCTTGAAGCGGCGGACGTTGAAGACCATGGCGGGGATGACCAGCAGCAGGAGCAGGACACCGAGGGCGCTGCCGAGGCCCTGGTTGTTGCCGCCGCCGAACGACACCAGCCACATCTGCGTCGCGAGCACGGTCGCGTCCTCCTGCACCGGGCCGGGCGCGATGATGTAGACGAGGTCGAAGACCTTCATCACGTTGATGACGAGGGTGATGAAGACGACGGTGAGGACCGGCGCGAGCAGCGGCACGGTGATCCGGCGGAAGATCTGCCACTCGTTGGCGCCGTCCATCCGGGCCGCCTCCAGCGAGTCCCGGGGCAGGGCGGACAGGCCCGCGCCGATCAGGACCATCGCGAACCCGGTCCAGATCCACAGGTACGCCCCGATGATCGCCGGGGTGACGAGCGTGGGTCCGAGCCAGGAGATGCCCTCGTAGGGGGCGGCGAAGTTCGACGCCGGCAGCCGCACCGTGTACGAGCCGTCGTCCAGGCCGTCGAAGCGGAACGAGCCGTCGGACGCCGTGGTCGTGGTGGCGACGGTCTCCCCCGCGCGCACCGCCTCGACCTTCATCCCGGGCAGGCCGCTCTCGCGTCGGTCGACGGTGCCCTGCTTCCCTCCCCCGCCGGGGGTGAAGTCCAGGTAGACGACGCCGGTCAGCTCACCGGCGCCGGCCGTGCGCCGGGCGGCCTCGTACGCCGGTCCTGTGCCGTCGGGCAGGTCGGCGGGCAGGACGCCGACCAGGCCCAGCGTGACGCTCTGCCCGGGCGCGAGGGTGCCGGCCGTGCGGTAGGCGCCGTCGGACGCCTTCGTCAGGCCCTGCCCGTCGCGGGCGCGGGCCGTGGGGTAGGCCGAGGTGTCCTGGAACATGTCGTGCACCGAGACCGCGGCGGCGTTGAGCACGCCCTTGTCCGGGTCCTCGTCGTAGGCGAGCCGGAAGATGATGCCGGCGGCGAGGAAGGACACGGCCATCGGCATGAACAGCAGCAGCTTGAACGCGGTCGCCCAGCGGACCTTCTCCACCAGCACGGCCAGGATGAGACCGAGGCCGGTGAGCAGGGCCGGGGCCACCACGACCCAGATCGTGGTGTTGCGGACGGCCTTGAGGGTCGCCGGGTCCCGGAACATCTCGGTGTAGTTGTCGCCGCCCACGAACCGGGTGCCGGAGGCGTCGAAGAAGCTGCGGCCGACGGAGAACAGCACCGGGTAGACGACCAGGGCGCCCAGCAGGAGCAGGGCGGGGAGGACGAAGAGCAGGGCGATGACGCGGGCGCGCCGCCGCGAGCGCCGGGCGCGGGACGCTCCGGGGCTCGCGGCGGGCGGCCTGGGCCCCGCCTCGTTGACGAGGGTCGCGGTCATGACGGGTCAGCCCTGGCCCTCGTACGCCTTGGCCGCCGCCGCCTCCAGCTTCGCCGCGGTCCCCTTCGGGTCGGACGGGTCGCGCAGGAAGTCCTGCAGGAGCTTCCACTCGCCGGCGCCCTTGGTGCCGCCGAAGGCCGCCGGGGCCTGGTCGGACATGTCGAAGCGGACCGAGTCACCGGCGGCGACCAGCGACTTGGCGGTCTCGCGGGTGACGTCGTCGCCGTACGAGGCGAGTTCGAGGTTCTTGTTCGGCGACAGGAAGCCGCCCGCCTCGGCCCACACGGCCGCGGCCTCGGGGGTGGCCAGGTACTCCAGCAGGGCCATGCCGGCCTTCTGGCTCTTGCCGTCCTTCAGCACGACGGCCGCGTCGCCGCCGCTGACGACGGGCGGCTTCCCGGCGCCGACCGCCGGGAACGGGAAGAAGTTCGCGTCCTCGCCGATCTTCCGGCCGAACTGGTCCTTGGCGACGCCCGCGACGAAGTCGCCCTCGTAGACCATGCCGGCCTCGGGCTTCGGTCCGAACACCTTCTCCACCGAGCCCGGGAAGTCGGTGTTCAGGGCGCCCTTCTGGCCGCCCGCGATCAGCTGCTTGTCCTTGAACAGCTCGCCGAGGGTGGTCAGGGCCTTCACCACCGAGGCGTCGGTCCACTTGAGCTGGTGCGCGGCGAGCGCGTCGTACTTCTCGGGGCCGGCCTGGGAGAGGTAGACGTTCTCGAACCAGTCGGTCAGCGTCCAGCCGTCCTGACCGGCGACGGAGAAGGCGGCGAGCCCGGAGTCGGAGACGGTCCGCCCGGCCTTGAGCAGGTCGTCGTAGGACGTGGGCGGCTCGACGCCCGCCTGGGCGAGGGCGTCGGGGCTGTACCAGACGGTCGACTTGTGCGCGGCCTTGAAGTAGAGGCCGTACAGGGTGTCGTCGACGCTGCCGTAGTTCTTCCACACGGGCGCGAAGTTGGCGTCCACGGACTTCTGGGCGGTGGCCGACAGCGGCTTGAGCCAGCCCTTCTGCGCGAACTGCTTGAGCACACCGACCTGCGGGACCATCACGACGTCGGGGGCGTTGCCGCCCTCGATCTTGCTGCCGACGACGGTGGAGACGTTGTCGCCGGTGGAGACGAACGTCGTCTTGGCACCGGTCTTCTCGGTGAAGGCGTCCAGCACCTTCTGGAAGTTCTTCTGCTCGGTGCCGGTCCAGACACCGGCCACGGTGACCGTCTGTCCGTCGAGTGCCTTGTCGCCACCGCCGGCCGAGACGGGGCCGCCGCCGCAGGCGGTCGCGCCGAGCGCCAGGACGAGGGCGGTACAGCCGGTGAGCAGGGTGGTACGGCGTCGCATCATCATCGATGTCCCTTCGGGGAATGGGAAGAACGGACGGAGGTTCCGCGGGTGCGGGGGTTCAGGAAGCGGGGGACTCGGTCCCGTCGCTCATCCACCAGGCGGCAGTGGAGCCGGGCAGCACCCCGGCCGGGCAGGGGCCGCTCGACAGCAGCGGGGTGCCGGAGACCGGCGCGGAGGTGGGTGCCGTGCCGAAGTTGACGGCGCAGACCAGGCCGTCGCCGCGGGCGAAGGCGAGGACGCCGGGCGGGCTGTCCAGCCAGCGCAGCGTGCCCTCGCCCAACTGGGGCAACGCGGCGCGCAGTTGCAGGCCGTCGCGGTACAGGTGCCAGAAGGACCGGGTGTCGGCCAGCGCCCGGTCGGTGGCGTACTCGGCGAAGTACTCGGGCTGGGGCAGCCAGGGCCTGGCGCTCTCCACGCCGGAGGTGAAGCCGAACGGTGACGCCTGTCCCGACCAGGGCAGCGGCACCCGGCAGCCGTCGCGGATGCGGGCGCGGCTCCCGGTGCGGCGGAAGATGGGGTCGGTGAGGACGTCGTCGGGGAGGTCCACGACCTCGGGCAGGCCGAGTTCCTCGCCCTGGTAGATGTACGCGGCACCGGGCAGCGCCAGCATCAGCAGCGCGGCGGCGCGGGCGCGGGCGGTGCCGAGGCCGCTGCCCTCGGGTGCGGGCTCTCCGTAGCGGGTGACGGTGCGGACCTGGTCGTGGTTGTTGAGCACCCAGGTGACCGTCGAGCCGGTGCCCGCGATGTCCTGCATGGCCTCGGAGATGACCTTGCGGAAGGCGTCGGCGTCCCAGGCGGCGCTGAGCAGGTCGAAGAAGAACGCCTGGTGGAGTTCGTCGCAGCGGACGTAGAGGGCGTGTTCGCGGGCGGTCGGCACGGACACCTCGCCGACGAGGAGCCGTTCGCGGCCGTCCCGTGCCGTGTACTCCTCGCACAGGGAGCGCCAGGAGCGCCACACCGTGTGCACCTCGGGCTGGTTCCAGGCGAGCGGGTTGACCGAGTCGCGGGTGCGGGCGTCCGCCTCCGGGTCGTCGGAGTCGGGCAGCTCCGGGTGCTTGAAGAGGCCGGCGGCGACGTCGATGCGGAAGCCGTCGGCGCCCCGGTCCAGCCAGAAGCGCAGGACCCGCTCGAACTCGGCGCCGACCTCGGGGTTGCGCCAGTTCCAGTCGGGCTGCTCGGGGGTGAACATGTGCAGGTACCACTGGCCGGGCCGCCCGTCCGCCTCGGTCACCCGGCTCCACGCGGGGCCCCCGAACATGGCGTGCCAGTTGTTGGGGGGCTCGCTGCCGTCGGCACCGCGGCCGTCGGCGAAGTGGAAGCGGGCGCGGGCCGCGCTGCCGGGACCGGCGCTCAGCGCCTCCTGGAACCAACGGTGTTCGCTGGAGCAGTGGTTGGGGACGATGTCGAGCAGCACCTTGACGCCGAGCCGCCGGGCCGCCGTGACCAGCAGGTCGAACTCGGCGAGGTCCCCGAAGAGCGGGTCGACGTCGCAGTAGTCGGCGACGTCGTAGCCGTGGTCGTGCTGCGGCGAGGGGTAGAAGGGGCTCAGCCAGATCCCGTCGACCCCGAGCTTCTTGAGGTACGGCAGCCCCGCGCGGACCCCGGCGAGATCGCCGACACCGTCGCCGGTGCTGTCGAGGAAGCTGCGGACGTAGACCTGGTAGATCACCGCGTCACGCCACCAGTGGTACTTACTCAGCATGTATGCATGTTAGGTAGCTGTTTCAGAGGGGTGTCAATGAAATGGCGCAAGCTACCGAACAGTTGACCCGGCAAATTCGGGCATACCCGTACGGGATTCGAGAGGATGAGATGCCGCCGTTACCTAACAAGTAGGTAGGCAAAGGTGCCGTGACGGCTCAGCGCGCGATGGCGTCGAGCTCGCGCGCCAGGCGGCGCACCGCGGCCTCGGACGTGTCGTGCCCGGCCATCGCGTCCCGTACGACCGCCTGCACCACGAGGCTCACCTGGCCGTACCGCGGGCTCTTGGGGCGGGGAGCGGCCGTCCGGACGCTCTCGCGCAGCGTCGGCAGATACGGGAACCTGCGCACCAGTTCCGGGTCCTCGTACAGGTCGGCCCGTACGGGCGGCAGGGCGCCGCGGGTGAGCACCTGCCGCTGGACGTGCTCGCTGGTCAGATACGCGAGCAGACGGGCCGCAGAGTCCGGGTGGCGGGCGTGCGTGCTGACGGCGAGGTTGGAGCCGCCCAGCACGCTCGTGCCGGGTCCGTCGGGCCCGGGCAGCGGGACGGCGCCGATCTTCCCGGCGACCGGTGAGCCCTCGGCCGACGCGACGACGTAGGCGTACGGCCAGTTGCGGAGGAACAGCAGCCGCCCGTCCTGGAAGGCCTGCTTGGACTCCTCCTCCTTGTAGGTGAGCGCCTGCCTCGGGATCCAGCCCTCGCGCACCCCTCGGGCGAGGAAGTCGATGCCGTCGCGGGCGGCCTCCGAGTCGACGGTGACGCGTTCGCCCTCGTCGCCGAGGATGGAGCCGCCCGCCGAGTAGACCGCCTCGGCGGCGTTGACGGTGAGTCCCTCGTACGGCAGGAACTGGCCCGCGTACCCGTCGAGTCCGTACTTCGGCGCGATCGTCCTCGCCGCCCGTTCCAGCTCCTCCCAGGTGCGCGGCGGGTCGACGCCCTCCTCGGCGAGGATGTCCTTGCGGTACAGGAGCAGACCGGCGTTGGTGACGTACGGGACCGCGTACAGCCGTCCGTCGTAGGTCGCCGTGCCCACGACCGGCTTGAGGAAGGTGTCCAGCGGGAAGCGGTCGCGCTCCAGGGGGCGGATCCAGCCCTGCGCGGCGAACTCCGAGGTCCAGCTGACGTCGATGTTGAGGATGTCGAAGCGGCTGCGGTCGCCGCCGCGCAGGTCGGTGGTCATCTGCGCGTGGGTCTCGTCGGCCGAGTCGGGCAGTTCGACGAGGGTCACCCGTTCGTCGGGGTGCGTGCGGTTCCAGCCGTCCAGGACGGAGCCGAGATACCCCGTGAGGTCCCCCGCGGTGGCCAGGGTCATCGGCCCGCGGCCCGCTGCCGGACCGTCGTCGGCACGGGCTCCGGAGGCGACGTACCCGGTCAGGATCACGACGAGGACGAGAAGGCCCCTACCGGCGGCGTGGATCCACCGCATAGGTTCCTCCCTGTACACCTGGCACCGGGCTTCGTCGCCCGGGACAGAGGCCATGTATACCCGTTAGGTATGCGCGATACTAGGGCCTGGCGTCATTTTCCCGTCGTCCGCCCGAAGGGCGGGCCGTCGTCGGGCAGACGGGAACACGACGCCTGGCCCTCGGGCCTGCGGCACATTGACTCGGGATCGGGAGGAGAGCACGAGTGCGGCTGCCCCTCCTGGCCCTGCTGGCGCGCGGCCCGGCGCACGGATACGAGCTGAAGCAGGACCTTGAGCTACTGCTGGGCTCCGCGTACCCTCAGCCGAACGTCGGCCAGATCTACGTCACCCTCGGCCGTCTCGAGAAGGCGGGACTCCTGGAGGGCGAGGACGTCGAGCAGTCGGGCCGGCCCAACAAGAAGGTCTACCACCTCACCGACGCCGGGCGTGAGGCGCTGCACGCCTGGTTCGAGGAGACCGAGGACGAGCCTCGGGTGCGGGACGAGTTCTTCATGAAACTGGCCCTCGCCCCGCAGACCGGCCTCGCCGACCAGATCGCCCTCATCAACCGACAGCGGCGCCAGTACCTGAACACCATGCGTCACCTGTCGAAGCTGGCCGCCGCCGAGGACCGGGACAACCGCGTCGCGCATCTGCTCATCGAGGGCGCGATGCTGCACCTCCAGGCCGACCTCGACTGGCTGGAACGGTGCCAGGAGGAGCTGGAGGAACTGGAGTGAGCGACGACCCCACTCCTGTGCTGCGCGCCGAGGGCCTGGTCAAGACGCATCACGGCGAAGGCGCCCCGGCCCACGCCGTGCGGGGTGTCGGCCTGTGTGTCCGGCGCGGCGAGTTCGTCGCCGTCACCGGCCCGTCCGGCGCCGGCAAGTCGACCCTGCTGCATCTGCTCGGCGGCCTGCAGCGCCCGGACAGCGGCAGCATCTGGCTGGACGGCGAGTGCGCGGACGGCTGGCGCGAGGCCCGCTGGGCGGTCGAGCGCAGGAAGCGCATCGGCATCGTGTTCCAGTTCTTCAACCTGGTCTCCGACCTGTCCGTCGCCGACAACGTCGAGCTGCCCGCCCTGCTGGCCGGGGTCCCGCCCAAGCGGGCCCGGGCCGAGCGCGCGGACCTGCTGGCCGAGCTGGGTCTGGAGGGCAAGGAGCGCAGCATGCCGGGCGAGCTGTCCGGCGGGGAGCAGCAGCGTGTCGCGCTCGCCCGGGCCCTGGTCAACCGTCCGCCGCTGCTGCTGGCCGACGAACCGGCGGGCAGCCTGGACAGCAAGGGCACCCGTGAGGTGATGCGGCTGCTGACCCGCTTCCACCAGCGCGGCCAGACGATCGTGCTGGTCACCCACGACGCCCGGCTGGCGAGCGCCGCCGACCGTGTGATCAGCTTCTTCGACGGCCGGATAGCCGACGACGCGGCGCTCGACGGCGGTGCCCCGCCCCGCCGCGCCGGCGCCTCCGGGGTGCTGGAGCTCAGGGACTGACATGCCGGAGTACGACCACCGCCCCGCGTCCGGGCCGAGGGGCTGAGGCCATGCGAGCCACCCTGCGCTGGGCGCACTCCGATCTGCGCACGCACCGCGGCGAGGCACTGTTCCTGGTGCTGGCCACGGCCGGGATCGTCGTCTCGCTGCTGCTGGCCACCGCCCTGTTCGGGTACGCCACCAACCCGTGGCAGCGTGTCTTCACCCAGGCGCACGGCGCGCACGTGTGGCTGCACACCGCGCCGTCCGCGGACACCGGGAGGCTGACCGAGCTCGACGGCGTCGAGTCCGTCTCCGGCCCCTACCCCATCGCCTCCGCCACCCTGGCCTCCCGGGGCGCCCGTGCCGCCGTCGAACTGCGCGGCACCCCGGAGGAGCCGTCCGTGGGCCGCCCCCTGCTGACGTCCGGCCACTGGCTGGACGCGGCGAACCCCGACGGGGTGGTCCTGGAGAGCCGCCTCGCCCGCGCCCTGCTCGCCGCGCCCGGTGACACCCTCGCCCTGCCCGGCACGGACCGCACGGTGACCGTCCTCGGCGTGGCGGACAGCGCGGAGAAGCGTTACCGGCCCGGTGAGCAGCCCGGACTGGTCTGGGTGCAGCCGTCCGCGGTCCGCGACCCGGGGGGCCAGGTGGTGGCGCTGCGCCTGGACGACCCCGAGGACACCGACTACGCCGTCCAGCGCGCCGTGACCGTGCTGGGCGCCGGCGCGGTCAGCGAGGTCTCCACCTGGAAGCAGGCCCGGGCCGAGGCGCAGGGCGACAACCGGCTGCTCGGGCAGGTCCTGGGGCTGTTCGGCCTCGGTGCCCTGGTCGCGGCGGGACTGGCCGTGCACGGGGCGATCGGCACCCGGATCCGCGGGCATCTGCGGGACATATCGGTGCTGAAGGCGATCGGGTTCACGCCGGGCCAGGTCGTCCGGGTCTTCCTGCTCCAGCACCTCGCGTACGCGCTCCTCGGCGCGCTGGCCGCCGCGGCCGTCGTCCAGGGCCTGGGCAGCCGGATACCGGGGCGGCTCGGGGACGCGGTCGGGGTGTGGCACGGGCTGCCCGGCCACACGGTGGCGCTGCTCGTGGTGCCGGTCGCGGTGGTGCTGTTCATCGGCGCGACCACCGGGCTCGCCGCGTGGCGGGCGGGGCGGGTGCCTCCGGTGCCGGTGCCGCGGCGGGCGTCCGCTCCCGGTGGGCGGCTGTCGGGCGCGGCCCGGAGTGCGCTGGGTCTGCGGCTGCCGCCGGCGCTGGTGCTGGGCTGGCACCGGGCGTTCAGCAGGCGTCTGCGGTCCCCCGCCACGGTCGCCCGGCTGGCGCTGCCGCTGCTGCTGGTCGTAGTGGCGATGAGCGCCTGGACCACCATCGAGCGCTTCGACGGCCGACCGGAGCAGGTCGGACTGCCGACCTCGCTCACCGTCCACGCCGACGCCGGGCTGACCGGGCGGGCCGCCCGGACCGTGCTGGAGGGCGACCCGCAGGTGGCGGCCGCCTACCCGGGCGTCGAGGTGGCGGCGCTGGTCCCGGGCCAGACGGCCACGATCGCGCTGCGGGGGCTCGGCACCCGGCAGGACCCGTACCCGTACTCCCTGGCCGAGGGCCGGGCCGCGACGGGCCGCGACGAGGCCGTCGCCGGTCAGGGGCTGCTGGCGCTGCTGGACGCGCGGGTCGGCGACTGGGTCCGGATCACCGTGGGCGACCAGCCGCAGATCCTGCACATCGTGGGCCGCAGCATCGAGCCGGAGAACGCCGGGCGGGTCATCTCCACCTCCCTCGACACCCTCCGCGAGAACGATCCCGGGCTCGGGCCCACGCTCTACGAGCTGCGGCTGCGTCCCGGCGCCGACCCGGGAGCGGTCGCCGACCGGCTGACGGCCGCCGGACGCGGGCACCTGGACGTGCACGCGGTGCCCAACCCGGCCGACGGGCTCTCGCCCCTGCGCGGGGTGATCGTGGGTCTGATCGTCGTCCTGGCCCTCATCGGGCTGATCGAGCTGCTGACGGCGATCGGCGGGACGGTGCGCGAGGGCGAGCGCGATCTGCTGGCCCTCAAGGCCATCGGTCTCTCGCCGCGGCAGATCACCGCGATCACCGTCGTGTCGACCGCGTGCACCGCCCTGGCCGCGGCGGTCGTCGCCACCGGGCTCGGTGTGCCGCTCGCGCGCTGGCTCATCGACACCCAGGGAGCGTCGAGCGGGATCGGCTCCGGCATCGCCGCCGGACCGCCGGCTGCACTTCTGCTGCTGCTCGGCGGCGCGGCGGTGACGGGGGCCGCGGCGCTGGCCGCGCTCCCGGCGTCCCGGGCGGCCCGCCGCCGCCTCGCGGACACGCTGAGCGCGGTGGCCTGACGCGGTTTCAGCCGGCAGGGACCCGGCCGGACCGGGAGCGCCCCCCGGCTGCCGACGGGAAGCGGGCGACCACGCGCCGCCCGCTTCCCCCATCTGCCGTCACGCCCGGCCGCGCAGCTCCCGGTACCGGGCGACGAGGGCCTTCGTCGACGCGTCGAGCCCCGGCACGTCGGTGCCCTCGGTCAGCGCGGGCTCGACGCGCTTGGCGAGGACCTTGCCGAGTTCGACGCCCCACTGGTCGAAGGAGTCGATGTTCCACACGGCGCCCTGCACGAACACCTTGTGCTCGTACAGGGCGACCAACTGGCCGAGCACGGACGGCGTCAGCTCACGGGCGAGGATCGTCGTCGTCGGGCGGTTGCCCTTGAACGTCTTGTGCGGCACCAGCTCCTCGGGCACGCCCTCGGCCCGCACCTCGTCCGGCGTCCTGCCGAACGCCAGCGCCTGCGTCTGGGCGAAGAAGTTCGCCATCAGCAGGTCGTGCTGCGCCTTGAGCCGCTCGCTCATCCCGGCGACGGGCTCCGCGAAACCGATGAAGTCCGCCGGGATCAGCTTGGTGCCCTGGTGGATCAACTGGTAGTAGGCGTGCTGCCCGTTGGTGCCGGGCGTGCCCCACACCACCGGCCCGGTCTGCCACTCGACCTCGCGTCCGTCCCGCCCGACGGACTTGCCGTTGGACTCCATGTCCAGCTGCTGGAGATAGGCGGTGAACTTCGACATGTAGTGGCTGTACGGCAGGACCGCGTGGGTCTGGGCGTCGTAGAAGTTGCCGTACCAGATGCCCAGCAGGCCGAGCAGGAGCGGCACGTTGGACTCGGCGGGCGCGGTCCGGAAGTGCTCGTCGACGGTCCGGAAGCCGTCGAGCATCTCCCGGAAGCGGTCCGGGCCGATCGCGATCATCAGCGAGAGACCGATCGCGGAGTCGAACGAGTAGCGGCCACCGACCCAGTCCCAGAACTCGAACATGTTGGCGGTGTCGATGCCGAAGTCCGCGACCTTCTCGGCGTTGGTCGACAGCGCGACGAAGTGCCGGGCGACCGCTTCCGGTCCGGCCTTCAGCTCGTCGAGCAGCCACTCGCGCGCGGAGGTGGCGTTGGTGATCGTCTCGATCGTGGTGAAGGTCTTGGACGCGACGATGAACAGCGTCTCGGCCGCGTCCAGGTCACGGGTGGCCTCGTGCAGGTCGGCCCCGTCCACGTTGGACACGAAGCGCACGGTGAGGTCCCGGTCGGTGAAGGCGCGCAGCACCTCGTACCCCATCGCCGGGCCGAGGTCGGAGCCGCCGATGCCGATGTTGACGACGTTCCTGATCCGCTTGCCGGTGTGGCCGGTCCAGGCCCCGGAGCGGATCCGTTCGGTGAAGTCCGCCATCTTGTCGAGGACGGCGTGCACCGCGGGGACGACGTTCTCCCCGTCGACCTCGATCACCGCGTCGCGCGGGGCGCGCAGCGCGATGTGCAGCACCGCGCGGTCCTCGGTGACGTTGATCTTCTCGCCGCGGAACATGGCGTCCCGCAGTCCGAACACGTCCGTCGCGGCGGCCAGCTCGCGCAGCAGCCGCAGTGTCTCATCGGTGACGAGGTGTTTGGAGTAGTCGATGTGCAGGTCGCCGACCTGCAGGGTGTACCCCGTGCCACGGCCCGGGTCGGCGGCGAACAGCTCCCGCAGCCCCACGCCGTCGAGCTCCTCACGGTGCCTGGCCAGCGCGGTCCACTCGGGTGTCTGGTTGAGCCTGGTACGGCCGTCTGCGTTCATGTCCGACTTCAGCCTTCTTTCGTGCCTGTCCCAGCTGTTCCAACCTAATTGATCAGCGCGGGACGTGAGCCGTCGTGACGTCGTCCGGCGCATCCACAGATACGTCCCGCTCCCGCCCGGGTATCAGCGCGAGGACCGCCAGGACGAAGAAGGCGGCGGTGAGCAGTGCGGGCGTGTTCGGGCCCCAGGCGGTGGCGACGGCCCCGCCGAGCAGGGCGCCCAGCGGGGCGCCGGCCACGGCCAGGGTGCGGAAGGCGGAGGCGACCCGGCCCAGCAGGCCGGCGGGTGTCCGCCGCTGCATCAGCGTCGTGGTGTTGACGTTCCACACCATGCCCATGAAGCCGAAGACCGCGAGGGCCGCCGCCAGCGCCGTCTGGCTGCGTACGGCGCCCATGACGATCAAGGCGCCGATCTGCACGAGCCCGGCGAGCAGCACGGCCCTGGTCAGCCCGAGCCGGGCGGTGATCGGCCCGTGTCCGAGCCCTCCCACCAGGCTGCCGGCGGCGTAGGCGGTGGAGGCGACGGCGTAACCGGTGGTGCCCGCCTCGAGCCAGCCGGTGACCAGGATGACCAGGGTCGCGACGAGGGCGCCCATCCCGATGTTGCACAGGGCGGTCGCGGCGCACAGGCCGCGCAGGGCCCGGTCCCGCCACAGGGTGCGCAGCCCGTCGGCGATCTCCCGGCGCAGGGTGCTGCCCTCGGGCCGGGCCACCCGGTCCGGCGGCCGGGTGCGCAGGGAGGCGACGAGGGCCGCGGCCACCAGGAAGGTCGCCGCGTCGGCCAGGAAGGGGGCGGCGGCGCCGGCCGCGAGCAGCAGCGGCACCGCCGGCGCCCCGAGCAGGCCGCCGGCGATCCGCTGCCCGGTCATCAGCCGGGCGTTCGCCGCGCCGAGCGCGTCCCGGTCGACCAGGGTGGGGAGCAGGGCCGTGGCGGCGTTGTCGAAAAGGGTCTGGAGCGTGGTCAGGGTGAACGCCAGGGCGATGAGCAGGCCGATCGAGGCGTGTCCGAGCGCCACGGCGACCGCGAAGGCGGCGACCAGGGCGCCTCGTACGGCGTCGACCGTCCACATCGCGCGCCGCTGGTCGACCCGGTCGGCGACGGCGCCGCCGAGCAGTCCGAAGACGATCCACGGCAGATAGCCGCAGGCGGTGACCGCGGCGATCAGCAGGGGCCGGTCGGTCAGCGTCACGGCGAGGAGCGGCAGGGCGGCCGTACGGAGGGAGTCGCCGAAGCTGGAGAGCACGGCGGCGCCCCACAGCCGTCCGAAGCCCCCGCTCCAGGCGGGCGTCCGCACGCCCGTCTCCCCCGTCGTCGCCACAGGTCCCCCTCCCGGTGCATCGACGCGTGGGCGTCGACGAGAACCACCGTAGAGGGCACCACTGACAATCAGTCCGCAGCGCGGGTGGGGCAGGGGTGACACGGCTCCGGCCGAGTGCCCTGGGGCGCCCGGCCGGTCGTCAATGTCTAGATCTCGCCCCGCAGTTTGGCGAGCGCCTCGGCGAGGATCGCCTCGCCGTCCGCGTCGCTGCGCCGCTCCCGTACGTACGCCAGGTGCGTCTTGTACGGCTCGGTGCGCGGCGGGTCCGGCGGGTTGTCCCGGTCCTGCCCGGCGGGGAAGCCACAGCGGGGGCAGTCCCAGGTCTCGGGAACCTGCGCGTCGCTGGCGAAGCTGGGCTGCGTCTCGTGCCCGTTGGAGCACCAGAAGGAGATGCGCAGACGCGGTGCGGACTCGCCGCGCTCGGCCTCGCCCATCGGCCCCGCCCCGACCCGGCTTCCTCGGATCGCGTTGCCACTTGCCACGGTCGTAACTCCCTGCGTGATGGTGCCGCAAAAGCGAGTCGGCGTTTCGCTTCACTGCGAGCGCCTCAGTCTACGTAAGGCCCAACGCGCGTCCAGTGATTGGAGTTACAAGCCCCCCACACCTAGACGCAAGCCCCATGATAGGCCGCGCTGAGCTGCGCGTACCGAACATGGGGCCTTACGTGGGGACGGTGTGTGCCGGTCAGTTGTTCACCTTGATCAGCAAGCCCAGCACGACAATGCACGCGAACCACAGCAAACCGACCACCACGGTGATCCGGTCCAGGTTGCGCTCGGCGACGGACGAGCCGCCGACGGACGACTGCATGCCGCCACCGAACATGTCGGAGAGGCCGCCGCCCTTCCCCTTGTGCATCAGCACCAGCAGCATCAGCAACCCGCTGAAGACGATCAGGGCGATCGAGAACCCCAAAACCACGGCTGGACCAACTCTCTCGGACTCGGATGAACGACGGGGGCACGGCAGCCGCGCGGAGCGAGCCACGCATCCAGGCCTACCATGCCCCCGCAAGGGTACGACGGATCGCCGCTACGGCCTACTCACTGGTCACGGAATCGCACGATCTTGACGAACTCGTCCGCGTCCAGGGAGGCACCGCCGACCAGGGCGCCGTCGATGTCGGCCTGCGCCATGATCTCGGCGACGTTGCCCGACTTCACGGAGCCGCCGTACTGGATGCGGACCTTGTCGGCCACGTCCTGCGCGTACAGCTCGGCGATCTTGCCGCGGATGGCGGCGCAGACCTCTTGTGCGTCCTCGGCACCGCAGACCTTGCCGGTGCCGATGGCCCAGACGGGCTCGTAGGCGATCACGACGGTCTCGACCTGCTCGGCGGGGAGGTCCTTGAGACCGCCCTCGACCTGGGCGAGCGTGTGGGAGACGTGGTTGCCCGCCTCGCGGACGTCCAGCTCCTCGCCGACGCACAGGATCGGGGTCAGGCCGTGCCTGTAGGCGGCCTTGACCTTGGCATTGACGAGCTCGTCGGTCTCGGCGTGGTACTGGCGGCGCTCGGAGTGGCCGACCACGACGTACGTGCACTTCAGCTTGGCCAGCATGGACCCGGAGATCTCGCCGGTGTAGGCACCGGAGTCGTGCGCGGAGACGTCCTGGGCGCCGTACTTGATCTTCAGCTTGTCGCCGTCGACCAGGGTCTGGACCGAGCGCAGGCTCGTGAAGGGCGGCAGGACCGCGACCTCGACGGCCTCGTAGTCCTTGTCGGCCAGGGCGAAGGCGAGCTTCTGGACGTGCGCGATGGCCTCGAGGTGGTTGAGGTTCATCTTCCAGTTGCCTGCCATCAGCGGCATGCGCGTGCTCATAAAGAGTCAGTCCTCCAGTGCGGCGAGGCCGGGGAGCGTCTTGCCCTCGAGGTATTCGAGGGAGGCGCCGCCTCCGGTCGAGATGTGGCCGAATGCCGTCTCGTCGAAGCCCAGGGTACGGACGGCCGCGGCGGAGTCGCCGCCGCCCACCACGGTGAAGCCCTTGGACTCGACGAGGGCCTGGGCGACCGCCTTGGTGCCCTCGGCGTAGTCGGGGTGCTCGAAGACGCCCATGGGGCCGTTCCAGAAGACGGTGGCGGCGTCAACGAGCTTCGAGGCGTACAGCTTGCGGGTCTCCGGACCGATGTCCAGGCCCTCCTGGTCGGCGGGGATGGCGTCCGCGGCGACGATCGTGGGGTGGGTGGGGGCCTTGGTCTTCAGGTCCGGGAACTCGGGCGCGACCAGGACGTCGACCGGCAGCACGATCTCCACGCCGCTCTTCTCGGCGCGCTCCAGGTACTCGGTGACGGTCGGGATCTGGTCCTCCTGGAGGAGGGAGATGCCGACCTCGTAGCCCTTGGCCTTGAGGAAGGTGTACGCCATGCCGCCGCCGATGAGCAGCCGGTCGGCCTTGCCGAGCAGCTGGTCGATGACGGCGAGCTTGTCGGAGACCTTGGCGCCGCCGAGGGCGACGACGTACGGCCGCTGGACGTCGTCGGTGAGCTTCTTCAGGACGCGGACCTCGGTCACGATGAGGTAGCCGGCGTAGTGCGGCAGACGGGACGGAAGGTCGTACACCGAGGCGTGCTTGCGGTGCACCGCGCCGAAGCCGTCACCGACGTAGACGTCGGCGAGCTCGGCGAGCTGGTCGGCGAAGGCGGCGCGCTCGGCGTCGTCCTTGCTGGTCTCACCGGGGTTGAAGCGCAGGTTCTCCACGACGGCGACCTGGCCGTCGGCGAGGCCCGCGACGACACCCCGGGCGGAGTCGCCCACCGTGTCGGTGGCGAAGGCCACGTCGGCGCCGAGGAGTTCACCGAGGCGCACGGCGGCCGGGGCGAGGGAGAAGGCGGGGTCCGGGGCACCCTTGGGGCGGCCCAGGTGGGAGGCGACGACCACGCGGGCGCCCGCCTCGGCGAGGGCCTTGACGGTGGGCAGCACGGCGCGGATGCGGCCGTCGTCGGTGATCGTGGTGCCGTCCAGCGGCACGTTCAGGTCGGCGCGGACGAACACCCGCTTGCCGGCGACGCCTTCGGAGAGAAGTTCGTCGATCGTCTTCATGAAGGGGACTCCTGGGAAGAGCTCGTGATCGCTCGGAAGCGCTCGTGATCCAACAGGTCTGATCTGTACGTGAGTCAGGGCTCGGGCGACGCGTCCCTGCGCCGCCCGAGCCCTGAACCTCACATCGAGGTGCCTGCTCTGGATATCAGAGCTGGTTGCCGACGAAGACCGTCAGGTCGACGAGGCGGTTGGAGTAGCCCCACTCGTTGTCGTACCAGCCGATGACCTTCACGTTCTTGCCCTCCTGGACCATGGTCAGGGAGGAGTCGAAGGTGCAGGACGCCGGGGCGTTGACGATGTCCGAGGAGACGATCGGGTCCTCGGTGTACTCGAGGATGCCCTTGAGTTCACCCTCGGCGGCCTTCTGGAAGACCGCGTTGACCTCTTCCTTGGTGACCTCGCGGCCGAGCTCCAGGACGAGGTCGGTGACCGAGCCGGTCGGGACCGGGACGCGCATCGCGATGCCGTCCAGCTTGCCCTTGAGCTGCGGGAGGACCAGCGCGGTGGCCTTCGCGGCACCCGTGGTGGTCGGGATGATGTTCTCCGCGGCGGCGCGGGCGCGGCGCAGGTCCTTGTGGGGGAAGTCCAGGATGCGCTGGTCGTTCGTGTACGCGTGGACCGTCGTCATGAGGCCGCGGACGATGCCGAAGTTCTCGTCGAGGACCTTCGCCATCGGGGCCACACAGTTGGTGGTGCAGGAGGCGTTGGAGATGACGTGGTGCTTCGCCGGGTCGTACTTGTCCTGGTTGACGCCCATCACGATGGTGATGTCCTCGTCCTTGGCCGGAGCCGAGATGAGGACCTTCTTGGCGCCGCCCGCGATGTGCTTGGCGGCGTCGTCCTTCTTCGTGAAGATGCCGGTCGACTCGATGACGATGTCGACGCCCAGCTCGCCCCACGGGATGTCGGCGGGGCTGCGCTCGGAAAGGACCTTGATGGTGCGACCGCCCACGGTGATGGTGTCGGCGGTGTGGCTGACCTCCTGCTTCAGACGACCCAGGATGGTGTCGTACTTCAGCAGATGAGCGGTGGTCGCGGTGTCACCCAGGTCGTTGACAGCCACGATCTCGATGTCTGCACCCTGCTCCAGCAGTGCGCGGAAGTAGTTGCGACCGATACGACCGAAGCCGTTGATGCCTACGCGGATCGTCACGAACCGATCTCCTCGTTGGTACGCCGGCCATGCGGTGCCGGCGAGCTCTGTTTGGGATGTCCCCGACCGCCTCCGACCCTACCCCCCTGAAGCCGCCGTGGTGACATTCAGATGCCTCATACACGGCATGGCGGCCCGTACCCGTCAGTAGGGTACGGACCGCCCCGCCCGGGAGCCCGGATCGGCCGATCCGGTCACGCTCCGCCGGGCGTGTGCCACTTCGGCGAGTTACCTCTCAAGTGAGGAAAATGCCTTTCTGATGAGCGCCGTTCGATCGGCCGCCGAGGGCAGGTGCTCCAGGCCGAAGCCGAGGAGGACCGTGTCGCGCGTGGTGACCGCGCCGTAGGTCTGGAACAGCGCTCCGGTGCGCGCCCAGTCCTTGAGGACGGCCGGGCTGCCCGGGGGCGGTCCGGTCGTGCTCCAGGCGCCGAGCGACGTCTCGAAGCCCTCCGTCTCGACCGCCGTGCCGCCGACGACGAGCGAGGCCTGGTCGGCGAGGACGCCGCGTCCGCCGAAGCCCGGGTCGGAGACATAGCTGATGGAGACCACGACGGACTTGCCCGCGTACGCGCTGAGGTCGAACTCGACCTGCTGCCAGCCCTCGGAGGCACCGGTGAGCGCGTTCCAGCTTCCGCTGCTGCCGGACGCCGTGCAGCCCTGCGGCGACTGCGTCAGGTAGTGCGCGAGCCAGGGGTGCTCGTTCATGTAGAAGCCGGCCTCGCACTCCGCGGGCACGGTGGCGCTGGACGCGCCGTTCTTCTCGGGGAGTGTCGTCCAGTCCTCGGCGCCGGTGGTGTGGGCCTCGATCAGGACGTTGTCGTAGCCGGGCTCGACGTCCCACAGCAGTTGGGTGCGCAGCGTGGGCTGCTGGGCCGCGGTCACGCCGGTGAGGTCGACGGTCCTCGTCAACCGCTTCCAGGCGTCGTCGGTGTGCACGGCGGCCGCCATCCAGGAACCCGCGAACGGCCCGTAGGGGCTGACGGTCCCCGCGAACCGGCCCGCTCCCGCGCTCGCGAACTGCGGATACGTGGCGGCGGGCAGCTGGTCGGAGGTGACGCTGTAGCTCCCGGCCCGGTCGAGCGGGTTGCCGGGGGCGCCGGCGAGCGCGCCGGAGAACCCGGCGAGCCTGCCGGACCCGGTGAAGCCGGCGGCGCCGGGCAGGGACGTACGGGAGTAGGCACCCAGGTAGTACTGACTGAAGTCGTTCGACAGGGTGCCGTCGCCGAGGTCGACGTTGCCGCCGGCCTGCTCACCGGCCTCCAGCAGCTTGCCGCCCTCGTTGAGGTAGGCGCGCAGCTGGAGCTGGGTGGCGTTGCCGGGGACGCCGGCGCCCGTGTAGTGGACGACGGTGTCGAAGTGGCCGAGCACGCCGAGGGCGTCGGGCGCGCCCTGCGCGGCGACGTCCCAGACGACCGCCCGGTGCCCGTTGGCCTTCAGCGCGTCCACGTACTTCTGCGCCTGCGGGGCTCCGGCGCCCTCCTCGGCGACCACGAGCACGTCCGCGCGTGGTCGTTCGGCGATCGTGTAGGTGAAGTGGCTGCTGGAGACCTTCTTGCCGTTGCGGGTCTCGCCGGTGAACCACACCTCGACCTTGTCGCCCCGGTCGCCGTCGAGGACCTTGGCGCGGTACTCGTCGAAGTAGAGGTTGTCCTCGCCGCCGAAGGTCTCGCCGCCCTTCCAGTGCCGCAGCGCGACGTCGTGCGTACGGCCGCCGTTGACGCGGTACTTCAGCTCCTTGTCGCGCAGCGCCTTGCGGACGACGACGGAGACCTCCTGGTCCGCGCCGCGCGCGTACGACGTGGTGAACGGCGCCGGGGTGAAGTCGGCGGCCTTCAGGCCGAGCGAGGAGGAAGGCTGGTCGGGACGGTCGGCGCTCTCGGCGACGGAGAGCGCGAACGGCACGTTCTTCGCGAACTCGTCCTGGATCAGCTTCTCGTCGTCGGGGAAGTTGAAGACCGACTGGCAGTCCGCCGCGTTCCATCGGTCGTTCGGGTCGATGTTCGACGCGGTCTGGCAGGTCGACATCTCGGGGGTGAACATCGCCAGCCCGTTGACGTTCGCGGCGTGCCCGTCCGCCTCGCCGTTGGTCGTGTACAGCTCCGAGGAGACCTGCGGGTGGTAGCCGGGGATCGCGGAGTTGTCGGGGGTGCCGGCGAGCGCCTTGTACATCACGTCGTCGGGGGTGTTCGTGGCCACCTGCCAGCCGACGCCGTAGAGCAGGAGTTCGGCGGCGGAGTGGTAGTTGATGCCGTAGGTGAAGCCGACGCGCTTCTGCAGGGCGTCCAGCGCCTTGGTCTCGGGCTCGGAGCCCGGGGACGCGCCGCGGTAGGTCTCACTGGTGGGGTTGGGGGACGAACCCTCGTCGTCGTAGCCCCACTTGTAGGCGAAGTTGCGGTTCAGGTCGACGCCGTCGCCGGTGCTGATGACGCCGTCGCCGTTGATGTCCCGCAGGTTCTTGCGCCACAGACGGGTGCTGGAGTCCTTGAAGGTGTGGTCGTAGCCGTCGGGGTTGGCCGAGAGGACGAACCACAGCTCGGTCGAGTCGACGATCTTCCTGACCCGCTTGTCCTTCTTGTAGTTGTCCAGGTAGTAGTGCATCAGCCGCCTGGTCATCTCCGGCGTGATCCACTCGCGGGCGTGCTGGTTGGACATGTACAGGACGGCGGGCTTGGAGCCGTCCTTGGACTTCGCGGCGTTCTTGGTCAGCTTCAGGGCCAGGATGTCCTGGCCGCGTATGGTCTTGCCGATGGAGACGACCTTGGTGAGGCCCGGGTTCTGCTGCCCGGCCCGGACGATCTCCTCCTTCAGCCCGCCGCTTCCGCTGTACGGGCGGAACACGCCCTCGGCGGCCTTCTCGGTGCGGGCCTCGGCTCGGGCGGTGACCTGGTGCTCGGTGAGGGCGACGCCCTGCTT
This sequence comes from Streptomyces sp. NPDC056628, assembly GCF_042792555.1. NCBI lineage: Bacteria > Bacillati > Actinomycetota > Actinomycetes > Kitasatosporales > Streptomycetaceae > Streptomyces > Streptomyces sp. NPDC056628. Next base: position 9,281 of record NZ_JBHTWG010000042.1, on the reverse strand, counting down.
GCGCAGTTTCCCGGCCTGTTCGTCGGTCAGGTAGACCTCGACGGTGGCCTTGCCCTTGTCGGGTGTCTGCTCACTGAGTTCGTGGCCGTCCTGGCCGGCCGCCAGCAGCAGGGGTACCTGCTGTTTGGTGACCTCGGCCCGGAAGACCTTCACTTCGCTCGGGTCGGTGTGGGGCGAATTCCCCGGTTGTGCCTGGGCGATGGGTGCGATACTCGCTCCCCCGACGAGGAGCGCGCCGACAGCGAGGATCGATCTCGCTCTGGGTCTCATGTACCCCCCTAGCAGTGTTTCGCCACAGCGACGAATGACTGCCAGGCTCATGCCACATCATGTCCTAGTCAAGAGTGCCGCAAAGAGCGACAAATGACGGTGCCGATGTCCCAAGTGGGCATCGGCACCTATCTTCTGACATCAAGTCAGCTCAGGCCGTCATCCCACGAGGTTGTCGGCGAGTTCGTCGCTGAGGTTGGCCTCGGTGCCCGGGATGCCGAGATCCTGGGCCCGCTTGTCGGCCATGGCCAGCAGACGGCGGATACGGCCCGCGACCGCGTCCTTGGTCAGCGGCGGGTCGGCGAGCGCGCCCAGCTCCTCCAAGGACGCCTGCTTGTGCTCCATGCGCAGCCGCCCGGCCGCGGCGAGGTGCTCGGGGACCTCGTCGCCGAGGATCTCCAGGGCGCGCTGCACGCGGGCCCCGGCGGCGACGGCCGCGCGGGCGGAGCGGCGCAGGTTGGCGTCGTCGAAGTTGGCGAGGCGATTGGCCGTGGCCCGCACCTCGCGGCGCATCCGGCGCTCCTCCCAGGCCAGCACCGACTCATGGGCGCCGAGCCGGGTCAGCAGCGCGCCGATCGCGTCGCCGTCCCGGACGACCACGCGGTCCACGCCGCGCACCTCCCGGGCCTTGGCGGCGATGGACAGCCGGCGGGCGGCGCCGACGAGGGCCAGCGCGGCCTCGGGTCCGGGGCAGGTCACCTCGAGGGAGGAGGAACGGCCGGGCTCGGTCAGCGAGCCGTGCGCGAGGAAGGCGCCGCGCCACGCGGCCTCGGCGTCGCACGTGGCCCCCGAGACCACCTGCGGGGGCAGCCCGCGGATCGGGCGCCCGCGGCCGTCGACCAGGCCGGTCTGCCGGGCCAGCTGATCACCGCCGGCAACCACCCGAACGACGTAACGCGAGCCGCGCCGCAGTCCGCCGGGCGCCATGACGATCAGCTCGGAGCTGTGCCCGAAGATCTCCAGGATGTCCCGCTTGAGTCTGCGGGCCGCCATCGCCGTGTCGAGCTCCGCTTCGATCACGATGCGTCCGCTCACCAGGTGGAGGCCGCCGGCGAACCGCAGAATGGCGGAGACCTCCGCCTTCCTGCAGCAGGTCCGGGTGACGGGGAGCCGGGAGATCTCATCCTTCACCGCTGCCGTCATCGCCATGGGCCGATCCTTCCATGCATCCGAAAAATACGGTCGTACGCGGCGGCGAGGAGCTCCGGGTCGTGCCGGGGCGTCCCATCCGTCCGGGCCACCGGGGCCAGCTCGACCGCGGCACCGAGCCGCTTCGCGGCCTCCGTGAGCACTTCGCGGTCGGGCACGGCAGCCTCGTCGGCCAGCACCACGTCCAGGGCGAGTTTAGGGGCGTGTCGTCCCAAAACCTCCAAATGACGCTGCGGGGAGAAGCCTTCGGTTTCTCCCGGCTGCGGGGCGAGGTTCAGGGAGAGTACCCGGCGCGCCTTCGTCTCGGTGAGGGCGTCCAGGAGTTCCGGCACCAGCAGGTGCGGGATGACGGAGGAGAACCAGGAACCCGGGCCGAGCACCACCCAGTCCGCGTCCCGCACCGCGGCGACGGCCTCGGGGACGGCGGGCGGGTCGGGCGGCACCAGGTGCACGGACTGCACCTCGCCCCGGGTGAGGGCGACGGTGGCCTGGCCCCGGACGGTGTCCACCTCGTCGGGCCGCTCCGGGTCGTGCCCCTTGACCAGGGCCTGGAGCTCCAGCGGCACGGCCGACATGGGCAGCACCCGGCCGTGCGCGCCGAGCAGCTTGCCGACCAGGTCGAGGGCCTGGACGTGGTCGCCGAGCTGCTCCCACAGAGCGACGATCAGCAGATTGCCGACGGCGTGGTCGTGCAGGTCGCCCTGGGAGTGGAAGCGGTGCTGGATGACCCGGGACCAGGTCTGGCCCCAGTCGTCGTCGCCGCAGAGCGCGGCCAGTGCCTTGCGCAGGTCACCGGGCGGCAGCACGCCCAGCTCGTCGCGCAGGCGCCCGCTGGAACCGCCGTCGTCGGCCACGGTGACGACGGCGGTGAGGTCACCGGTGATCCGGCGCAGCGCGGCGAGCGACGCCGACAGGCCCATGCCGCCGCCGAGAGCGACGACCTTGGGCTGGGCGCCGCGGCGGCGCGGCCGGCCGCCCCGGGTCTCGGCGGTCCGGCCGGCGCGGCCGGCGCGCCCTTCCGGCACCGCCCGGCGCAGCCTGCTCAGCCGCGGAGTACGTCCGGTCATTCCCGTCCCATGTCCCGGTGCACGACCACCGTCTCCACGCCGTCGGCCGCGAGGCGCGCGGCGAGCTTCTCCGACATGGCCACCGAGCGGTGCTTCCCGCCCGTACAGCCGACGGCGATCGTCACATAGCGCTTGCCCTCACGACGGTAGCCCGCAGCAACCAGCTGGAGCATCTCGGCGTACCGGTCGAGGAACTCCTTGGCGCCGGGCTGGTTGAAGACGTAGGCGGCGACCTCGTCGTTCAGACCGGTGTAGGGGCGCAGCTCCGGCACCCAGTGAGGGTTGGGCAGGAACCGCATGTCCACGACCAGGTCGGCGTCGACGGGCAGGCCGTACTTGAAGCCGAAGGACATGACGGTCGCCCGCAGCTCGGGCTCCTCCTCGCCGGCGAACTGGGCGTCCATCTTCGCCCGCAGTTCGTGCACGTTCAGGCTGGAGGTGTCGATCACCAGGTCGGCGTCGCCGCGCAGCTCGCGCAACAGCTCCCGCTCGGCGGCGATGCCGTCGACGATCCGGCCGTCGCCCTGCAGGGGGTGCGGGCGGCGCACGGACTCGAAGCGGCGCACCAGGGCGTCGTCCGAGGACTCCAGGAAGACGATCCGCCGGGTCACACCGCGCGCGTCGAGGTCGGAGAGGGACTCGCGGAGGTTGTCGAAGAACCGCCGGCCGCGGACGTCGACGACGACCGCGATCCGCGCCACGTTGCCCTGGGAGCGGGCACCGAGCTCCACCATGGTGGGGATCAGCGCCGGCGGGAGGTTGTCGACGACGAACCAGCCGAGGTCCTCCAGGCACTTCGCGGCCGTGGAACGGCCGGCTCCGGACATACCGGAGATGATCACCAGCTCGGGGATGGCCGCGTCGGGGACCCCGGCCTTCTCGCTGCCCGTATCCACCTGTGTTTCGTCTTTCTGGCGTGCGTCCTGCTGGGCGGGATCGTCTCCGGAATTCCTGTGTGGGTCCCGGGACCGTCGATCTCGGTCGGCCATGGCCCCGGTGTCGTGCTCGTTCATCTCTCCTGCCCCCGTCGTTCGTCCGGGGCGCCCGCGGACACGGACTCCCCCGAGGCCCCCCTCGTGGGTTCTGGTACCTCGTCCTCCATGATCTCTCCCGTCGCGGTGTTCACGGCGGGCGCGGCCGGGGCCGCCTGCGCGAGGGCCGCGGCGATGGCCTCGGCCGTCTTGCGGCCTATGCCCGGAACCTCGCAGATCTGGTCGATGGTCGCGGACCGCAGCCTCTTCAGCGAACCGAAGTGCTTGATCAGCGCCTGCCTGCGGGTGTCGCCCAGACCGGGGACGTCGTCCAGCGGACTGGACCGGAAACGCTTGGAACGCTTGGTGCGCTGGTAGGTGATCGCGAACCGGTGAGCCTCGTCGCGGATGCGCTGGAGCAGGTAGAGGCCCTCGCTGGTGCGGGGCAGGACGACCGGGTCGTCCTCGCCGGGGACCCAGACCTCCTCCAGCCGCTTGGCGAGGCCGCACACGGCGATGTCGTCGATGCCGAGCTCGTCCAGCGCCCGCTGGGCCGCCGCGACCTGCGGCTGCCCGCCGTCCACGACGACGAGCTGGGGCGGGTAGGCGAAGCGCTTGGGACGGCCGTCCTCGTCCTTGAGGCTGTCGGACAGCGGAGGCGAGGAGACCTCCGTGAGGCGATCCGAATCGTCGCCCGGACCAGCCCCGGCCCCGGCGCCCCCGTCCGGGATCTCGCCGTCGACCCACTCCCCCATCCGCTCCTTCTCCGTCAGGTAGCGCTTGAAGCGGCGGGTGATCACCTCGTGCATGGACCGGACGTCGTCCTGGCCCTCGAAGCCCTTGATCTGGAACCTGCGGTACTCGCTCTTGCGGGCCAGACCGTCCTCGAAGACGACCATGGAGGCCACCACGTCGTCGCCCTGGAGATGCGAGATGTCGTAGCACTCGATCCGCAGCGGGGCGCTGTCCAGCCCCAGGGCGTCGGCGATCTCCTCCAGTGCGCGGGAGCGGGTGGTCAGATCGGAGGCGCGCTTGGTCTTGTGCAGGGCGAGGGCCTGCTGGGCGTTGCGCTCGACGGTCTCCATCAGGTCGCGTTTGTCGCCGCGCTGCGGCACGCGCAGCGAGACCTGGGCGCCACGCCGTCCCGACAACCACTCCTGTACGGGCTCCACCGGGTCGGGCAGGGCCGGGACGAGCACCTCCTTGGGCACCGCGTCCCCGGTCTCCTCGCCGTAGAGCTGCTGGAGGGCGTGCTCCACCAGGGCGCCGGTGGTGATCTCCTCCACCTTGTCGGTGACCCAGCCGCGCTGGCCGCGCACGCGTCCGCCGCGGACGTGGAAGATCTGGACGGCCGCCTCCAGCTCGTCCTCGGCGACGGCGATCAGGTCGGCGTCCGTCGCGTCGGCGAGCACGACGGCGTTCTTCTCCATGGCCTTCCTCAAGGCCTCGATGTCGTCCCGCAGGCGCGCGGCGCGCTCGTACTCCATCGCCTCGGCCGCCTCCCGCATCTGCCGCTCCAGGCGGCGCAGATAGGTGTTGGTGCGGCCGGCCATGAAGTCGCAGAACTCGTCGGCCAGCTCCCGGTGGTCCTCGGCGGAGATCCGGTCCACGCAGGGGGCGGAGCACTTGCCGATGTAGCCGAGGAGGCAGGGGCGGCCGGTGCGGCGGGCGTTCTTGAACACGCCCGCCGAGCAGGTGCGCACGGGGAACACCCGCAGGAGCAGGTCGACGGTGTCCCGGATCGCCCACGCGTGCGCGTACGGCCCGAAGTACCTGACGCCCTTCTTCTTGTGGCCGCGCATCACCTGCACGCGCGGATAGTCCTCGTTCATCGTCACCGCGAGGTACGGGTAGCTCTTGTCGTCGCGGTACTTGACGTTGAACCGGGGGTCGTACTCCTTGATCCAGGAGTACTCCAGCTGCAGCGCCTCGACCTCGGTGGAGACGACGGTCCACTCCACGGACGCGGCGGTGGTGACCATCGACCGGGTGCGCGGGTGCAGACCCGCCAGGTCCTGGAAGTAGTTCGCCAGGCGTTGGCGCAGGCTCTTCGCCTTTCCGACGTAGATCACCCGGCGGTGCTCGTCCCGGAACCTGTACACCCCGGGCGAGTCCGGGATCTGTCCCGGCTTGGGGCGGTAGCTGGAGGGGTCGGCCATATCTCACACCCTACTGGCGCGCGGTGACACTCCGGCGAGCCTGTGGACAACCGGACACCATGGTCACCGCGGCCAACGGCACGTGGGCGGCACGCCCCGACGCCGGATACGGGCTCGGTGCCCTCACCCCGTCACCCTCCGTCATCGGTGGTGAACAGGTCCGCAGGGCGGGATACCGGGGGCCTGCTCCGTCGGGGCGAGCGGATGTCGGAGGCTCACCGGTGACGGGAGCCCTCGGGGCGTCCGGAAGCCGATGCGTCGGGACTCGGCCAGGACCGTGCCGCCGTTGCGGCCCAAGTGTTGTCGGGGCCTGGCCGACACGCTTCAATGCGGGGGAACTCGGGGCCCTGAGCGACGGCTTACGGATGTGAAGACCCCCGCCCCACCCTCGCCGACGCGTGACCCCGAGCCGCGTGAACGGTCCGACCAGCCGTTGTCACCCCACAGAAAGGCCCCTGCATGCAGCACGCCCCTCAGCACGCGGACTTCGCCGCCGTCCCCACCGCGGAGCTGGACACGGCTCTGCGAGGCGGCCCCTTCCACGTGGCCCTGCGTGCCGCGATCGCGGCACGGGGCCTGCCCCTGCAGCGTGTCCAGCACCATCTGTCCCGGCGCGGGGTGAAGGTAGGCGTGACCAGCCTGAGCTACTGGCAGCAGGGGGCCCGCCGGCCGCAGCGCCCGGAGTCCCTGCGTGCGGTGCGGGCCCTGGAGGAGATACTCCAGTTGCCCGAGGAGTCCCTGATCCGGCTGCTCGCCGAGACCGACGGCCAGGCCGCCCACCAGCGCCCGGCGGCCCGCTCCTACCGGTCCCTGGTGGAGGCGTCCGGCGTCCTGGAGCAGCTGCTGTCCGAGCTGGACTGCCCCCGTGACGGCGGCCTGCACACGCTGGCCCACCACGAGCGCGTGCGGATCGGGGAGCGTCGGGAGCTGGCGGAGTGCGAGTCGCACCACATCGTGCGGGCCCACAAGGACGGCGTGGACCGCTTCGTGGCCGTCCACCACGGCGATCCGGGCGGTCTGCCGGACCGTATGAGGGTGCACGCCCTGGAGAACTGCCGCACCGGGCGTGTCCGCCGGCACCGGGAGACCGGCGTCCTCGTCGCCGAGCTGCTCTTCGGCACCCGGCTGCGGGCGGGCGAGACGCATCTCTTCCGGTACGGCGTGGAGGGCGGCACGGCCGGCATCTCCCATGAGTACGCGCGGGGCTTCCCGCTCGCGGGCGGGCAGTACGCCCTGCAGGTCCGCTTCGCCGAGAACGCCGTGCCCGTGCAGTGCCACCGGTTCTCCCAGCACTCGGCGGCGGCGCCTCGCGGCGGCCGGCAGCGGCTGGTCCTGAGCGCCCAGCACCGTTCCGTCCACCTGGTCGAGCAGCGGGTGCGGACGGGGATCGTGGGCATCGGGTGGGCCTGGGCGTGAGATCGCTGCCCGTTTCCGGGGGTCTGGGGGCCCGAGTGACGTAAACGCTTGCGCAAGCGTTTACGTGTGCTTCTCCATGCGCTACGTTCCCGGACGGAAGGGGGAGAGCGGGCTGCTGGAGCGAAAGGAGCCACCATGGCGACCATGGCCGACGTCGCGCGCCGCGCCGGTGTGTCCGTGGCGACCGTCTCCCATGTCCTGAACGGCACCCGGCCCGTGCTGCCCCTCACCCGCCGGGCCGTGCTGGACGCGATGGACGAGCTCGGCTACACGCCCAACACGCTTGCGCGCTCCCTGGTGACCTCGCGCACGCGCTCCATCGGGCTCGCCGTGTCGGCGATCAGCAACCCCTACTTCACGGAGATCCTCCAGGGCGTCGAGGCGGCGGCCCTGGAGCGGGGGTACAGCCTGCTCATTGCCGACCCGCACGACGATCCGCGTCATGAACGCAAGGTCGTCCAGCTGCTGCACGAACGCCGGGTCGACGGCATGATCGTCGCCCCGTCGCCCGACCCGCGCGAACTCCTCGCCTACCTGGGGCGCCACAAGGTGCCGATCGTGCTGCTCGACCGGGTGGTCGACCTTCCTGCGGACGGTTCACCGGTGTGCGACCAGATCTGTGCCGAGAGCGCCGCGCCGATGGCCCGGCTCGTCACCCATCTCGCCGCCCTCGGCCACCGCCGGATCGGCATGGTCGCCGGCCTTGCGGGGCTGAGCACCACCGTCGAGCGGCTCGCCGGGTACCGGGACGGCTTGGCGGCCGCCGGGCTCGCGTACGACGAGGGGCTGGTCGTGCACGGCGACTCCGAGTCCCCGGGCGCCGAAGTGGCGACCGCAGCGCTGCTGGCCCTCCCTTCGCCGCCGACCGCGCTGGTGACCGCCAACAACGCGATGACCATCGGCACCCTGCGCGCCCTGCGCGGGCACGGCCTGTCGGTGCCCGGCGACATCGCCCTGTGCTGCTTCGACGACTTCCCGTGGGCCGATCTGTTCTCCCCCCGGCTCACCGCGATCGCCCAGCCGAGCAGGGACATCGGTGCCGAGGCCGTCCGGGTGCTCCTGGACCGGCTCGCGGCACCGGACGGGCCCGCCCGGACCCTGCGTCTGCCCTGCACCTTCGTGCACCGCACGTCGTGCGGATGTGCCGAACAGCCCCTGACGTCCGTGAAAGGAACCCCCTCGTGATCGTCGTCGCCGGTGAGGCCCTGATCGATCTGGTGCCGCAGGGCACAGGCGCCCTCGCCCCTCTGAGGCCGGCGCTCGGTGGGGGCCCGTACAACACCGCCGTCGCCCTCGGCCGGCTCGGCTCCCCCACCGCCTTCTGCTCCCGGACGTCCCTCGACGCCTTCGGGGAGGCCCTGCTCGACCGGCTCCGCGAGGCGGGGGTGGACGTGTCGGCCGTGCAGCGCGGCCCGGAGCCGACCACGCTGGCGGTCGCGACCATCGACGCCAAGGGGTCGGCCGCCTACTCCTTCTATGTCGAGGGCACCGCCGACCGGCTCTTCGCGGCGCCCCCGGAGCTGCCGGAGCGGACCCGCGCGGTGTCCTTCGGGACCTGTTCGCTCGTCCTGGAACCGGGGGCGAGCGCCTACGAGGAGCTGATGCGCAGGGCGGCCGGGCAAGGGGTGTTCACCGCGCTCGACCCGAACATCCGGGCAGGGCTGATACCGGACCCGGACGGCTACCGTGCGCGGTTCAAGAGCTGGCTGCCGTCGGTGTCGCTGCTCAAGCTGTCCGAGGAGGACGCGGCGTGGCTGGGTGGGACGCCGCGTGAGTGGCTGGCCGCGGGACCGGCGGCCGTCGTGATCACTCGGGGCGGGGACGGGCTCACCGCCTATACGCGGGACGGGGCGGTGCACTCCGTGCCGGGGGAGGCCGTCGAAGTGGTGGACACGATCGGTGCGGGCGACACCGTGAACGCGGCCCTGCTGCACGGGCTGGCCGCCGAGGACGCTCTGTCCGCCGACGCGCTCGTGGGACTGGGCGCGGAGGGCTGGACGCGGCTGCTGCGGTTCGCGGCGCGGGCCGCCGCGATCACCTGCTCCCGGGCGGGGGCGGAACCGCCGTACGCCGCCGAACTGGCGGACTTCGCATTTTCGGCCGGGGACGGTGCCGAGGGCTTCTGAGCCGGGCGTCCTCGTGCGCCTCTGCCTCTCGTCTCTCGTGCGCTGTTGAGGAGTCAAAGAACGGCGCGGTCCGCTGGCTGGGGCCGCTGATGATCCAACGGGCGGCGACCCGCGGGAAGTTCC
>NZ_JBHTWG010000041.1:29788-58598 GCF_042792555.1 Streptomyces sp. NPDC056628 | reverse complement strand
TCCGCGTACTGGGCGTACGCGGACGACCCGACAACGCGGCGAGGCGCCGTGCCAGGCGTCGCGGACCAGACGGGACTTTCGAAACACGCCCTAGGGACCTGGCCGACGCGACCGGGCGACCGCCGCGAGGACGAACGTGACGCTGATCAGCAGCGACCAGGCGCCGAACTTCTCGACGCCGACCGGCTGCCAGCCGTCGAGCTGGTAGGGGTAGCGCCAGGCGCCGAGGTAGGTGGCGACGTTCTCCGCGATCCACAGGAAGAACCCGATGAGGACGAACGCCAGGGCCAGCGGCATCCGCAGGCGCCGCCCGCGCACCGTGTAGCGCACCGACGTGCCCGCCGTGACGGCCAGCAGGAGCACGGCGAGCAGCCAGCGGACGTCGGGCAGCCAGTGGTGGGTGAAGAAGTTGACGTACACGGCGGCGGCCACGAGGGCGGTCGTCCGGGGCCGGTAGCGGACCGGTTCGAGGTCGAACAGGCGCCAGGCGCGGCAGACGTAGCTGCCGACCGCGGCGTAGAGGAAGCCGCCGTACAGCGGGACGCCGGCGAACTTCAGCACGGCAGGTTCCGGGTAGCTCCAGGAGCCGAGGGAGACCTTGACGATCTCGAAGGCCAGGCCGACCACGTGACAGACCGCGATGACGGCGACGTCCCGGCCGTTCTCCCAGCCCCGCAGCCAGAAGAGCAGGGTGAGCAGCACCCCGTAGACCACGAGCAGGTCGTAGCGAGCCACGGGGAGCCCGTGCAGGAGCCCGGACACGGCGACGCCGGACATCAGGGCGATGGCGAAGGCGCACGACCGCGTCTGTATCCACGCGAAGTCGAGCAGGTGGCGCAGGGGCGCGCCCACGGGGCCGGTTGCGGTGAACATGTTCAAAAAGACGATCACGCCGTGCGTTCGGTTGCCCCGGTCGTGAGGTTCCCGGACGGCGGGTTCCGCCGAAAATCCGTTGCGGCGGTCCCCCGCGCCCCTGGACCCTTGGCCCATGCCCTACGCACTTCGCCCGGCCGGCCTCGACGACGCGGCCGCCGTGACCGACCTGCTCAATGAGATCGACCGCATCGAGATAGGCCGGCCCGAGACCGACCTGCACGCCGTCGAATCCGACCTGAAGCGGCCCGACATCACCCTCGCGCGTGACTCGTGGCTGGCCTTCGACGGTGAACGCCTCGTGGCGTACGGCCTGTTGTGGGACGAGTCGGGCGGCGAGCGGATCGACGTCGACCACTACGTGCTCCCCGACCACCAGCGGGCCGGTGAGCTGCTGCTGGACGCGATGGACACGCGGGCGCCGGCCAAGGCCAGGGAGAACGGCGCGGCCCGGGCGGTGGTGCATCTGCACCTCAACGCCGAACCCACCACCGACAAGGAGCTGTTGGAGCGGCGGGGCTGGCAGGTCGTGCGCCGCTACCACGTGCTGCGGCGCCCGCTCGACGCGGCCCGCGACCTGGCTCCGTCCGTGCCGCCCGGTGTGCGGCTGCGGGCCTGCGCCGACGAGGGGGACCGGGCGCGGGTGCACGCGCTGCACCAGTCCGCGTTCGCCGAGCACTTCGACTTCCGGCCGCGCACCTACGAGCAGTGGCTGCGCGACATCGACGCCGACCTGCTCGACTGGTCCCTGGTGTGGCTCGTCGAGACGGACGACCTGGGCGACAGCGGGTTCCTGCTCGCCCGCGACGACCGGGAGGCGATGGGCTGGATCCGCAGCATCGGGGTGCGGCGCGAGGCGCGGGGGCGGGGCGTGGGCGGCATGCTGCTGCGGCACGCGTTCGCCGCGTTCGCCGCGCGCGGGCGGGACATGGTCGGACTCGGCGTGGACACCGCCAACGCCACCGGGGCCCCCGCGCTGTACGCCCGGCACGGCCTGGACGTCCACTACGCGGTGGACACCTGGGAGACGGTCCTGAAGTGACGGCCTGCCGAGCGTGCTGACGCGCTCCTGGCCCCGTCACGCGCCGGGCGCGCCCGCGGGCTCCCGCTCTGGCCCGCGCGCCCCCCGCGGTTCACGGCGCAGGGCCGCGGCCGTGGCCAGCGCGCCGGCACCCTCCCACAGCCCCACCCCCAGGAAGCCGGCCGGAGCCCGGCCGCCGATCACGGCGAGGGTGAAGACCGTGCAGGTCAGCAGGCGGAAGGGCACAGTCCAGCGGAAGAACGCCCGCCAGTCCGCGAGGGCCGCCAGCACGTAGTACACGCCCATGTTCAGCGCCGCCATGGACGACGCGGTCACGAAGACCAGGGTGTGGTCCCCCTCGGCGCGCTCCGGTTCCGCCACCGGCGCGAACCCCATCACCTTCAGCAGGACGTCCGGAGCGAGGAGGCCGACGATCCCCATGACGGCCGCGAGGACTCCGAAGACGGCCATCGTCCAGCCGGCCGGCGAGCGGGGCAGGGAGCGCACGAAGTCCTCCTGGGGACGGCGGAGTCGGGCCTCAGCGCCGAGGGGCGCCTCGGCGCGCGTTGTTGTACAGGCGTAGCAGGTGCTTGGCGACGGCGCACGGGGTCGTGTCGACATTGCACTGCCGGCAGGTCCGCATGTGCTGCTCATAGTCGGCGCGCGCCTGCCGCAGCGCCTCTTCGGGAGATGACATCGATGTCCTCGGGAGTGGTTGACGGATGGGTCGAGGGTCCGCGGGGCGGACGCTGCGGAACGCCGGGGAGACCGCGTGAGACACCCGAGGAGCAAGTTGATCATGTTACTGACGGTAGCGGAAAGTCGTATTTCCCTACTGATCACAAGCTCACAGAGAGCGCCCGACGACCGGAAAAGCCTTGGACGGAGCGGGTGTCGGCGCGGGACACTGCCGTACTCACGCCGTGACTCCACGTAGTCGCCTGAACCGAACAGGGGTGGGATGGGAACGTCTGAGACCCGTAGGACCCTGCCGGGCAAGCGCTCGGTTCTGCTCGCACTGCGCCACTACGGCCGGGAACTCGTCCGCCTCAAGTGGCTGACGGCCCCGGCGATGCTGCTGACGTCCCTCGGCAACATCGGCATCAACTACATCGCTCCGCTCATCGTGGCCAAGCTCGTCGGCGACATCGCCGGCGGCGGGCAGGTCACCGTCTCCTCGACCCTGCCGTACGTCCTCGGCTTCATCGCCGTGCTGCTGCTCGCGGAGGCGCTGTGGCGCGTCGCCCTGCACTGCCTGAACCGGCTGGACGCCCTCGGCATCGAGCATCTGTACGTGCTCGGGATGGACGAACTGCTCGCCCGGGACGCCGCGTTCTTCCACGACAACTTCGCCGGCTCGCTCACCAAGCGGGTGCTGAGTTTCGCCACCCGCTTCGAGCAGTTCGTCGACACGCTGACGTTCCAGATCATGGGCAGCCTCGTACCGCTGCTCTTCGGGGCCGTGGTGCTGTGGCGGTACGAACCGCTGCTCGTCGTCGGCCTGCTGGTGATGATCTCGGTGACGGCGGTCTGCGTGGTGCCGCTCATCCGGCGCCGCCAGGCCCTCGTCGACCAGCGCGAGGAGGCGGTCGCGCGGGTGGCGGGCCATGTCGCCGACAGCCTCATGAACATGGACACCGTGCGCGCGTTCGCCGCCGAGGAGCGCGAGGCCGCCGAGCACCGCTCCCGCGTGGCGACCTCCCGCCGGCTGACGCTGCGCTCCTGGGACTACGGCAATCTGCGCATCGACACCCTGGTCGCGCCGATGTCGGTCCTGACCAACGCGCTGGGGCTGCTGCTCGCGGTGACCCTCGGCGGCGGCGAGCACGGCGTGGAAGCCGTGGTGGTCGCGTTCACCTACTACAGCAACGCCACCCGGATCATGTTCGAGTTCAACCAGATCTACCGCCGGCTGGAGAACTCCATGACGGAGGCGGCCCAGTTCACCGAACTGCTGCTGACGCCGGCGACCGTGCTGGACCCGCCCGTGCCGGAACCGGCGCCGTGCGGCGCCCTGGACGTCCGCTTCGATAAGGTCACCTTCGCCCACCGCGGTGGCCGCCCGCTGTTCGACGGGCTCGACCTGGAGGTGCCCGCCGGGTCACGGGTCGGCCTGGTGGGCCGGTCGGGCGGCGGCAAGACCACCCTCACCCGGCTGCTGCTGCGGATGACGGACGTCGACGGCGGCCGCATCCTGATCGGCGGTCAGGACATCAGCCGGATGCGCCAGGCCGACCTGCGCGGCCTGATGGCGTACGTGCCCCAGGACCCGGCGATGTTCCACCGCACCCTGCGGGACAACATCGCCTTCGCCCGGCCCGGGGCCGGTGACGCGGAGATCCGCCGCGCGGCCGAGGCGGCGCACGTCACCGAGTTCGCCGACGCCTTGCCGCACGGCTTCGACACCATGGTCGGCGAGCGCGGGATCAAGCTGTCCGGGGGGCAGCGCCAGCGGGTCGCCCTGGCCCGCGCGATCCTGCGGGACGCGCCGATCCTGCTGCTCGACGAGGCGACCAGCGCCCTGGACTCGGAGAGCGAGATCCTCGTCCAGGAGGCGCTGTGGCGGCTCATGGAGGGGCGCACCGCGCTCGTCGTGGCGCACCGGCTGAGCACGGTCGCCGGTATGGACCGGCTCGTCGTCCTCGATCACGGGCGGATCGTCGAACAGGGCTCCCACGAGGAGCTGATCACCCTGGACGGCGCCTACGCGCGGCTCTGGCAGCACCAGTCGGGCGGCTTCCTGGACGACACGCCCGCGCGGACCGAGGACGCCGCCCCCGCGCGGGCCGAGCTCCCCTGAACACGACCCGCGCGGCGGCGACTTCAGCCGCGTGCGGATCGGCGGCGGCGCACCACCAGGACGGCGGCCGCTCCGGCGCCCACGGCGGCGGCAGCGGCCCCGGCGAGGGGCAGGGCCGAGTCGGAGCCGGTGCTCGCGAGGTCGCCAGAGACGGCGCCGTCCGTCGAGCCGGTCACGGAGCCGCCCGTGGAGGAGCCGCCGCCGGTGCCGCCGGTGCCGGACCCGCCCGTGGACGAGGAGCCGCCGGTGGACCCGCTGCCCCCGCCGGAGGGGGAGCCGCCGGACGACGAGCCGCCACCGGCCGTGCCACCGCCCCCGGTCACCTGGAGGGTGATGGCGGCCTTGTCGTTGCTCTGGTCGGTGTCCCAGCCCCCGGGCTCGCCGACCAGCGTCGCCGACCCCTTGGCTCCCGCGACGGCCTTGTCGATGCGCACCTTGAAGGTGCGCGCGTACTCTTCGTCCTCGTCGGCCCAGGGCAGGTCGTAGGGGCACCGGTAGGTCCCGGAGGACACCTTCTCGCAGCCCTGCTGCTTCGTCACCGTCGTGCCGGCGGGCAACTTGACCTGGACCTCGGCGAGCGGGACACCGTCCCTGTACACCTGCACCCAGGCCGGACCGGCGTTCACGAAGCCGACCCTGAGGTCCACGGTGTCCCCGACACGGCCCTTCAGCGCTCCGCCCAGCACCTGGAAGTCCGCGGTGTTCGCCGCCGTCACGGGCGTCCGCTTGAAGTGCGCGTCCTCCTCGACGGGGGTGCCGGGTTCGTACGGCGTGGCGTCCGGCTGCTCGACCAGCTTGAGGGCGGGGCCGGTTCCCGGCACGGGACCCGACGTGGCCTCGTCCCCGGGGTAGGCCTCGTAGTCGGTGACCGAGACGTCGAGGCGTTCGTACAGCGCCCGGTCCATGGCGCCGATCTTCAGCCCGCCCTCGGGCGCGTAGACCACGCCCGGCTTCAGCGGCTGGTCGAACGCGCACAGCGCCATGGCGCCGGTCGGGATCTCGTCGTAGCCCCAGGTCTTGAAGGCACGGCAGTTGGACGGCACTTCGCCCAGGGTCAGCCCGTGGCTGACGGTGTACTTCAGCCAGACCTTGCCGAGCGCCTCGGTACCCGTGTACGCGAAGCGGGCGGGCACCGTGAACGTGCTGCCCGGCCGCACCCCGTCGATCGGGGCGATCTTCTCCAGCACCAGTCCGGGGGCGGGGGCCGGGTCGTCCGCGGCGGCGGGGGCCGCGCACACGGCCAGCAGGGCGACGGCACCCACCGCGCCGGCGGTCCTGCGGTGCACACGAAGCCCGGGGGTGGTGGGGAACATGGGGTCCTCTGATCGAACGTCGGTGACGGAGGGGTGAACTGCGGCGGAACGCCGTTCCACACCCAAGACGTCCGACCGGACCGAAGGGTTGTACGAGCGGCCCCCTCACCCGGAGCAGCAGGCGTCCCCGGTGCCCGCACCGCCCGTGTCGAGCCGGCAGTAGCAGGACGCCTCCACCGGTACGTCGGCCAGGGCGGCGGCGAGCCGCAGCTGCTGGGCCACCATCTGCGCCTCCCCGGTCCGGCCGAGGCGCACCAGGCACTCGTGGAGGCCGTGCAGGGACCAGACGTTGTTCGGGTGCCGGCAGGGCCGCGGCAGGGTGTCGTCCAGGCCGAGGTCGGCCCGGTAGACCGCCTCGGCCTCGGCGACCCGGCCCTGTTCGAGAAGGAGGGCGCCATAGGCGTGCCGGGTGGGCTGCATCCAGCCCCACGGCTCGTCGTAGGGGAGGTTGTCGTCCAGTGCGATGGAGCGTTCCAGCGCGGCGAACGCGGCGACGTGGTCCCCCTTGCGGTACTCCAGCTCGCCGTCGAGCATCGCCCCGGCGATCTCGAGGATGTCGGCGCAGGTGTTGTTGAAGAGCATGCGGGTGGCGGGCACCCGGGCGACCGCCTCGTGGAAGAGCGCGCGCTCCTCCTCCGCCTCCCGCACGCGACGCGTCGAGGAGAGGGCGACCCCGCGCGCGTAGTGCGTCATCGCGGTGGTGACGCTGTACAGCTCGGGGTCGGCGGGCAGCGGCAGGGCCAGGATGTCGTCCCAGCGGCCGAAGCGGATCAGGGCGTGGACGCGCATGGCGAGGAAGCCCTCCAGCCAGTCGGCCATCGGCGGGCTCTGCACCCTCAGCAGGTCCTCGGGGATGGACGCCTCGAGCTGCGCCACGGTGTCCAGGGCCACCTCGCTCTGCCCGAGGAACATCGCTCCGTAGATCTTGAAGTGGTAGTTGTGCGAGCGGTACAGGGTGTAGAAGTTCATCGCCCCGGCCCGCGCGCGGTACTTCTCATCGGCCGCGATCGCCGCCGTGTTGTCCGAGACCACACGCCGGTAGTCGCCGCACAGCACCTCCAGGTGGGAGGGCATGTGCAGCAGGTGCCCCGCGTCCGGCACCAGGTGGCGCAGCCGGTCGGCGACGGTCAGGGCCAGCTCCGGCGCCGGGGACATCTCCATGAGGTGGACGTACATGTGCGCCACGCCGGGGTGGTCGCGCCCCCGCGGGTAGGCGAGCGCCCGCTCCAGGACCTCCTTGGCCTCCGAGGTGCGCGCGCCCTCGGCCGGCTCACCGGTCCTGAGGTCCCACAGTTGCCAGGGGGTGAGGTTCATCAGGGCGTCGGCGTAGAGCGTGGCGACGTCCGGATCGTCGGGGGCGAGTTCGTGGACGGCGCGCATCCGGTCGGCGTAGGGGGCGTTCCAGACGGAGCAGTCCGGCACGGCCCGGCTCTGCGGGTAGCGGGCGCGCAGCGCTGAGATGAGCGCCTGTTCGACCGGGGTGGCCGTCGCGGCCTTCTCGTGGGCGCGTTCCACGGCGGCGTGGGTGCGCTCGACGGTGCCGGTGAGGTCCTTGTCGTCGAAGGCATCCCAGGGCTTGTTGTAGTTCGGGCCGAGGGCGTAGGCGATCCCCCAGTACGCCATGGCGCAGTCGGGGTCGGCCTCGGCGGCGGCCTCGAAACAGGCGACGGCCTCCTCGTGGTGGAAGGCGTACGTCCAGGTCAGACCCCGGTCGAACCAGAGCTGGGCCTGCGCGCAGGACGTGGTCACGGGGTGGGTGCGGGTACCGAGGTCGTAGGGGTCCATCGTCGCTCTCCTGCCTGTGCGCCGCCGCCACCGAGGTGCCCGGGGCCCCGGTGGCGGGGCGGGGGTGTCGCACCGACAACGGGAAGGGGGCCGCTCCGGTAGCGGGCCGGGGCCCGTCCCGTGGGCGCCCAAGCGCGGACGGCGCGCGGTGGACGCGGCCGCTCGCCCGCCGTCGGTCCCTCTTCTGCTGATGTGCCCGGCCGGCCGGCGCGCCACGCCCCCGGGCCGGCGGCCGGCGGACCGCCGGCCGGATCCCGGCCGGGGGCGTGGCCGCGGCCGGTCCGGGTATTCATGCGGGGCTTGTGACCTCGGGCGATCCGTACGGCCGCCGTGGCCGGTCCCCGCCGCCCAGGTGCGGGCGAGGTGTGTCCTGGCGCATTCTTGCTGTGTCGCACGCGCGATGCGTACGGACGAGGTAGGACCGATGACTGGGAGCGCCGAGAGCACGGAGCGGAGGTCCGGCAGGCTGGCGGCACTGCTGATCGAGGTCTGCGCACAGGCGATCAGTGCGTCCGGCGGCCACGCTGCCGGGGTCTATCTGCGTTCCCGCACGCCCGGACTGCTGCGCCTCGCGGTGCTGGAGGGGCTGCCGGGTCCCCTGTTCCGGCCGTGGTGGCGGGTCCACGTCGACCGGCCCTTCCCGGTGGCCGACTCCTTCCGGCTCGGCGTCGAGGTGACCTTGCCGAACGCGACGGAGACGATGCGGCGCTACCCCCAGTTCGCGGCGGCCCTGCCGTTCCAGTTCGGCTCCCTGGCCCTACCCGTGGCCGGGTCCTCGACGGTCTTCGGCGTACTGACGGTGCTGCGGCCCTCGACGGCGGACGCCACCGAACTGATG
Organism: Streptomyces sp. NPDC056628; assembly: GCF_042792555.1. Taxonomy (NCBI): domain Bacteria; kingdom Bacillati; phylum Actinomycetota; class Actinomycetes; order Kitasatosporales; family Streptomycetaceae; genus Streptomyces; species Streptomyces sp. NPDC056628. The sequence continues at coordinate 49,968 of NZ_JBHTWG010000041.1, read as the reverse complement.
CCGGTGCGTGAACGCCTGGGACGGATGGCCGAGGAGCTGGGGGCGGCGCTGGAGAAGCTGGACGGCCAGATTCCGGACACGGTCGCCTGGGACGGCGGCCCGCTGTGCGTGCGCCCGCCGGCCAGCCGTCAGCCCTCCGGGCACGTCGGGCGCTTCGCCTGGCGGCCGGCGACCGGCGAGCTCACGGTGGACGCGTGGCTGAACGGCGTCCTGGGCGTACCGTCCGGGGACCTGCCCGCCACGGCGGAGTCGTTCGCGGCGGCCCTCGCCCCCGCCGACGCCGAGCGGGTCCTGGCGGTGCTGCGCGAGGCGGCCGGGGGACGGACGCCCGCACTGCCGCTGTGCGTCCGTGCCCCGCACGGCGGGCCCCGGCTGGTCAAGGTGTGGGGTCCGCGCACGGACGCGCCGGGCCCCGCCGCGCCGCCGGTGGTGCGCGGCGTCGTCCTCGACCCGCGGCCGGGTTCGGCGGCGGACGCGGCCGCCGATCTGCTGCCGGACGGAGTGCTGTGCCTGGACCGCCTGGGCCATGTCGTCTACGCCAACCCGCACGCGGCGAGGCTGCTGCGCCGCCCGCGCACCGAGTTGCTGGGACGCACGCTGTGGGAGGGGGTGCCCTGGCTGAACCAGCCGACCCTGGAGGACCATCTGCGCGGCGCGCTGCTGTCCCCGGACCCGGTGCACTTCCACGTCCGAAGACCGTCCGGGCCGGGGCGCGAGCGTCCCCCGCACCCGTTCTCCGGCGACTGGATCGCCCTGTCCGTCTATCCGGGCGCCGACTTCCTGACCTGCACGGTCCGGCTGGGGCACCGGGTCACGGACGCCTCGTCGGATCCACCGGAGGAACAGGCCGCCCCCCAGCCCCCGGGGACCGGCTCGCTCTCCCCGCTGTACCGCCCCATCATCCTCGCCATCGCCCTGACCGAGGCCGTCACCGCCCGTCAGGTGTCCGCCGTGGTGATGCGGGAACTGCTGCCCGCGTTCGGCGGCAACCGGCTGGCGATCTACCTGCTGCAGGAGCGGCACCTGTACCTGGCGTGGGAGACCGGCTTCCCCAAGGGGTTCCTGGCGCCGTTCGAGGGGGTGGGGATGGACGAGCGGCTGCCCGGTGTGGAGACCCTGACCGGCGGCCGCCCCCTCTTCTTCGACTCGATGCGGCAGCTCGCCGACGCCTATCCGGGGATCGCCCTGGACGCGGAGGAGGGCTCGCGCGCCTTTCTGCCGCTGATCGCCTCCGGGCGCCTGGTCGGCTCCTGCATCCTCGGCTTCGACCGGCCGCGCAGCTTCAGCAACGAGGAACGCACGGTCCTGACCGCGCTCGCCGGGCTGATCGCGCACGCCATGGAGAAGGCGCAGCGCTACGAGAGCGAGGCCGCCCTCGCCCGTGGGCTGCAGCAGGCGCTGCTGCCCCGGCGGCTGTCGCAGCACCCGCTGATGGAGACCACCGGCCGCTATCTGCCCGGCACCCAGGGCATGGAGGTCGGCGGTGACTGGTACGACGTCGTGGCCGCCGGGGACGGGATGGCGCTGGTCATCGGCGACGTACAGGGGCACGGCGTGCAGGCGGCCGCCACCATGGGCCAGCTGCGCAGCGCCGTCAGGGCCTTCGCGCTCGGCGACCGGCCGCCCGACGAGGTCATGAGCGGCACCAACCACCTGCTCATCGACCTGGACGCCGGGCTGTTCGCCAGCTGCTGCTACATCCGGCTCGACCCGGCGACCGGGCTCGCGCACGCGGCGGTGGCCGGGCATCCGCGCCCGCTGCTGCGCGGCCCCGACGGCCGCACGCAGGTGCTGGACCTGCCCGGCGGGGTGGTCCTGGGCGTGGATCCGCAGGCCCGGTACCCGGTCACGGAGCTGCGTGTCGAGCCGGAGGCCGTGCTCGCGCTGTACACGGACGGTCTCGTGGAGCGGCCCGGCGTCGACATCGACGTCGGGATCAGCGCGCTGCGGGCGGCGCTGGCCCGGTCCGATGCGCCGGGCGGACGTCCGGGCGGGCGCTCGCTGTCGGCCATGGCCGACCGGCTCACCTCGGCGGCCCGGCACACGGCGGACCGCCCCGACGACATCGCCCTGCTGCTCGCGGCCCGGCGTTCCATGCCGCTGCGGCCGATGTAGGGGGGTCTCGCCTCGCGGGGCGCGGCAGTGTAGACATGGCACATGATCCGACTAAGGGGTCGTTCGGGGGCCCGGTCGGCCCGTCGTCCCGGCGGTCGGCGCGTCCGTACGGCGCCCGGCCGCATCGCCGTCGCGTCCGGACGCGGGCCCGCCCCGGCGGGAGAGCCGGGACGGCACCGGGGGTGGTTCTCCGCGGTGCGGTCGACGGTCGGCGGGCGCAGTCTGGCCGGTCAGGTGTTCGTCCTGCAGGTCGTGATCGTGCTGCTGCTGGTCGTCGCCGCGGTGGTCGCGCTGGTGCTGCAGGTGCGCTACGACAGCACGCAGGAGGCCCGCAACCGTTCGGTGGCGGTCGCCGAGGCGTTCGCGAACGCGCCGGGCACGCGGCAGGCGCTGGAGGAGCCCGATCCCACCGCCGTCCTGCAGCCGAGGGCCGAGGCGGCCCGCAAGGCGACGGGCGTGGACTTCATCGTCGTCATGAGCGCCGACGGACTGCGCTACACGCACCCCAAGCCGGACCGCATCGGCAAGCGTTTCGTCGGCACGATCGAGCCGGCGCGGGCCGGTGACGTCGTGGTCGAAAAGATCACCGGGACGATCGGCCCCCTCGTGCAGGCGGTGGTGCCCGTCGAGGACCCGGCCGGCCGGGTGGTGGGGCTCGTCTCGGCGGGGATCACCACGGACACCGTGGGCGGCACCGCCGACCGGCAGCTGCCGCTGGTGCTGAGCGCCGCGGCCGCCGCGCTGCTCCTGTCCACGGCGGGCACCGCCCTGGTCAGCCGGCGGCTGCTGCGGCAGACGCACGGCCTGGGGCCGGACGAGATGACCCGCATGTACGAGCACCACGACGCGGTGCTGCACGCGGTGCGCGAGGGCGTCGTCATCGTCGGCGACGAGGGCCGGCTGCTGCTCGCCAACGACGAGGCGCACCGGCTGCTCGACCTGCCCGAGGACGCGCAGGGGCGCCGGGTCCTCGACCTGGGGCTCGCCCCCGAGACCGCCGGACTGCTGGACTCGGGCCGGACGGCCACGGACGAGGTGCACCTGGTCAAGGACCGTCTGCTGGCGGTCAACCAGCGGCCCACGCATCTGCGCGGCCGCCCGTCCGGCAGTGTGGCCACGGTCCGCGACTCGACGGAGCTGCGGGCCCTGTCGGGCCGGGCGGAGGAGGCCCGCGAGCGCCTGAACATGCTGTACGACGCCGGCGTCGGCATCGGCACCTCTCTGGACGTCACCCGGACCGCGGAGGAGCTGGCGGAGCTCGCCGTGCCCCGGTTCGCGGACTACGCGACCGTCGACCTGTTCGACGCGGTGCTGGACGGCGGACAGCCGGAGGCGATGACCCTGGTCCGGCGGTGCGCGCTCAGCGGGACACGCGAGGACGCGCCGCTGTACCCGGTGGGCCGGCAGATCCGGTTCGTGGACTCCTCGCCGCAGGCCCGGGCGCTGAAGGGCGCGCACGCCGTGGTCGAGCCGCGGCTGGAGGAGGCGCCGGGCTGGCGCGCGCAGGATCTGGAACGGTCGGCGCAGGTGGTGGAGTTCGGCATCCACTCGCTGATCGCGGTGCCGCTGCGGGCGGGTTCGCTGGTACTGGGCGTGGTGAGCTTCTGGCGGGCGCGCAAGTCCGTGCCGTTCGACTCGGAGGAGCTGTCACTCGCCGAGGAGCTGGTCGCCCGGGCCGCCGTATCCATCGACAACGCCCGCCGGTACACCCGTGAGCACGGCATGGCGGTGACGCTGCAGCGCAGCCTCCTGCCGCGCCGGCTGCCGGAGCAGAGCGCGCTGGACGTGGCCTACCGCTATCTGCCGGCGCAGGCGGGCGTGGGCGGCGACTGGTTCGACGTGCTGCCGCTGTCCGGGGCCCGGGTCGCACTCGTCGTCGGGGACGTCGTCGGCCACGGTCTGCACGCGGCGGCCACGATGGGCCGGCTGCGCACGGCGGTGCACAACTTCTCGGCCCTTGACCTGCCGCCCGACGAGCTGCTCGGGCTGCTGGACGAGCTGGTGGCCCGGATCGACCAGGACGAGGCGGAGGACGCCGACACCGCCCCGGTGACAGGCGCGACGTGCTTGTACGCGGTCTACGACCCGGTGTCCCGGCGGTGCACGATCGCGCGGGCCGGGCATCCGCCGCCGGCCGTGGTCCGTCCGGACGGCTCGGTGGAGTTCCCGGACGTGCCGACGGGCCCGCCGCTGGGTCTGGGCGGGCTGCCGTTCGAGACGGCGGAGCTCGAGCTGGCGCCGGACAGCCTGCTCGTGCTGTACACCGACGGGCTCGTGGAGGACCGCGAGCACGACATCGACGAGGGCCTGGAGCTGCTGCGGCAGGCGCTGGCGGGCGCCGGGCGGACCCCCGACGAGACCTGCCGTGCCGTGCTGGAGGCGCGGCTGCCGGACCGGCAGAACGACGACATCGCGCTGATCGTGGCGCGCACCCGGGCACTCGGGGCGGACCAGGTCGCCGAGTGGGACGTGCCGTCGGACCCGGCGGCCGTGGCACGGGTGCGGGCGGCGGTGACCCGGACCCTGGAGAAGTGGGGGCTGGGCGAGCTGACGTTCGCCACGGAGCTGATCCTCAGCGAGCTGGTGACCAACGCCATCCGGTACGGCGGGGAGCCGATCCGGGTGCGGATGCTGCGCGACCGCAGCCTGATCTGCGAGGTCTTCGACAGCAGCAGCACCTCGCCGCATCTGCGCTACGCGACGATGACGGACGAGGGCGGCCGCGGCCTGTTCCTGGTCGCCCAGCTGGCGGAGCGCTGGGGCACCCGCTATCTGCCTTCGGGCAAGGTGATCTGGGCGGCGCAGCCCCTGCCGTAGCGGGCCACCGCCCCAGGCCGCACGGCCTCTTTGTGCATAGGTACGAACCTTTGACGCGCCCGCTGTTCGGCATGTCCCGCGTCTGATAGGAAACCTTCCTATCAGTGCACGTACGGCCCATCCTCCCTCCCCCACGATGAATCGGAGTCGCCGTGAAGCACCCCACACCCGTGCCCCGACGCACCCTGCTGACCGCGTTCGGCGCGGCTCTCGCGTCCGTCCCGCTCCTGAACGCCCCGCCCGCCGCCGCCCATCACGCGGCGGCCGGACTCGACGACCCGGCGAAGAAGGAGATCGCCATGCAGCTGGTGTCGAGCGCCGAGAACTCCTCGCTCGACTGGAAGGCGCAGTACCGCTACATCGAGGACATCGGCGACGGCCGCGGCTACACCGCCGGCATCATCGGCTTCTGCTCCGGCACGGGCGACATGCTCGACCTGGTCGAGCTGTACGCGGACCGCCGCCCCGGCAACGTCCTCGCCCGCTACCTGCCGGCCCTCCGCCGGGTGAACGGCACCGACTCGCACGCCGGGCTCGACCCCGACTACCCGCGGGACTGGGCGCGGGCCGCCGGGGACCGGGCGTTCAAGGCGGCGCAGAACGACGAGCGGGACCGGGTGTACTTCGACCCGGCCGTCCGCCAGGGCAAGGCGGACGGGCTGCGCGCCCTCGGCCAGTTCGCCTACTACGACGCCATCGTCATGCACGGCGACGGCACAGACCCCACGAGCTTCCGCAGCATCCGCCGCCGCGCCCTGGGCCGGGCGCGCCCGCCCGCCGAGGGCGGCGACGAGACCGCCTGGCTCGACGCCTTCCTGGACGCGCGGGTGTGGGCCATGAGGCAGGAGGAGGCGCACAGCGACACCAGCAGGGTGGACACCGCCCAGCGGGTCTTCCTGCGCGCGGGCAACCTCGATCTGAGGACCCCGCTGGACTGGAAGGTGTACGGCGACAGCTTCCACATCGACTGACCGGGTGCGGGCCGCCGCCCCCGCACCCGGCGGCCCGCACACCCGATCCGGTCATAGAATTGATCTATGAGCTCATAGACCGGACCCGTGTACCGGGTAAGGTTTGCCTTAGTTTAGGCTTCCCTCGAGTCGATCTATCGCCTCTCGAAGGGAACCTGATCATGCCCCGCCCCCTGCGGGTAGCCATCGTCGGAGCCGGCCCCGCCGGGATCTACGCGGCCGACGCGCTGCTCAAGTCCGAGGTGGCCGCCGAACCCGGTGTGTCCATCGACCTGTTCGAGCGGATGCCCGCGCCCTTCGGACTGATCCGCTACGGCGTGGCCCCCGACCACCCGCGGATCAAGGGCATCGTCACGGCCCTGCACCAGGTGCTCGACAAGCCGCAGATCCGCCTCTTCGGCAACGTCGACTACCCCAATGACATCAGCCTGGACGACCTGCGCGCGTTCTACGACGCCGTGATCTTCTCCACGGGCGCGACGGCCGACCGCGAGCTGCGCATACCGGGCATCGACCTCGACGGCTCGTACGGCGCGGCCGACTTCGTCTCCTGGTACGACGGGCACCCGGACGTGCCGCGCACCTGGCCGCTGGAGGCGGAGAAGGTCGCCGTCCTCGGTGTCGGCAACGTCGCGCTGGACGTGGCCCGCATCCTGGCCAAGACCGCCGACGAGCTGCTGCCGACCGAGATCCCGCCGAACGTCCACGAGGGCCTCAAGGCGAACAAGGCCGTGGAGATCCACGTGTTCGGCCGCCGCGGCCCCGCACAGGCGAAGTTCTCGCCGATGGAGCTGCGGGAGCTCGACCACTCCCCCACCATCGAGGTCATCGTCGACCCCGAGGACATCGACTACGACCCGGGCTCGATCGAGACGCGGCGCGGCAACAAGCAGGCCGACATGGTCGCCAAGACGCTGGAGAACTGGGCGATCCGCGACGTCGGCGACCGGCCGCACAAGCTGTTCCTGCACTTCTTCGAGTCGCCCTCGGAGATCCTCGGCGAGGACGGCAAGGTCGTGGGCCTGCGCACCGAGCGCACCGCCCTCGACGGCACCGGCAACGTCAAGGGCACCGGCGAGTTCAAGGACTGGGACGTCACCGCCGTCTACCGCGCGGTCGGCTACCTGTCCGACAAGCTCCCCAAGCTGCCGTGGGACATCGACTCGGGCACCGTCCCCGACCAGGGCGGCCGGGTCGTCCAGGAGTCCGGCGAGCACCTGCGGTCGACATACGTCACCGGCTGGATCCGGCGTGGCCCGGTGGGCCTCATCGGCCACACCAAGGGCGACGCGAACGAGACCGTGGCGAACCTGCTGGACGACTTCGCGAACGGCCGCCTGCGGACGCCGGCCTCGCCCGAGCCGGAGGCCGTCGAGGCGTTCCTGGCCGAGCGTGAGATCCGCTTCACGACGTGGGAGGGCTGGTACAAGCTCGACGCCGCCGAGAAGGCGCTGGGCGAGCCCCAGGGCCGTGAGCGCGTGAAGATCGTCGAGCGCGAGGACATGCTGCGGGAGAGCGGCGCGTAAGCGCGCTCGCGAGCACGACAGGAAAGGGCCGGGGCGGCGAGCCCCGGCCCTTTCCTCACGAGAACAGGCGGGCCCCGAAGATCACCGTCTGTCGGCTTCCCCGAGTGTTCTCGCGTCTCGAACCCGGGACGAAGACCGACTGGGCGCGCCGGAGTGCCCGGGCATCGTCCAGGGATCCGTCGCGGCGGCCGCGCGCGGGGAGTTCAGCGACGCGCGGTTCACCGAGCCGCCCCGGGGCAGCGAACCGTTCGTCAATCCGCCCATGGCGCCGTACTTCCGCGTCGACGCCACCGTCCTCGCCCGGCGCGACCTGTACCTGGAGCGGCTCGCGGACACCGCCCTCATGCGCCGGATCAGCACGGCCGTCGAGGAGTTCCGCGGCGCACTCCCCCCTCAACGGCCGCCGCGGGCATACCCCCACCGAGGCTCCCGCGTCTCACGTTCCGGTGAAGTGGACGGCACAGTCGGCATGGTTGTATACACTCCTGATCTTCACACAAGCTCCATACAGGCGGGATGCTTCTCCATGCGTATACGCACGATCGCCACGACGGCCGTCGCCGCCGGCGCCCTCGCGGCCCTGACCGCCGCCCCGGCCCAGGCCACCGAGTACTCGTCGGCGCTGAAGGTCCGTGGCGTCCAGTACGACGCGCCCGGCAGCGACTCCAACAGCTGCAGCACCGGGAACACCGACGAGGAGTACCTGACGGTCAAGAACTACTCGTCGGGCTCCACGGTCGACCTCAAGGGCTACGTGGTGAAGGACAAGGCCGGCAACACGTTCACCTTCACCCGCAGCCACTACCTCCAGCCGGGTGACTACGTGAAGCTCCGGGGCGGCCGCGGCACCGACTCCGACGCGGGCAACGTCGTCTACCGCAACAACTGCAACTTCATGTGGAACAACGACAAGGACACGATCTACCTGTTCAAGCCGTCGGGCGCGGGTGCCGACTCGCACTCCTACACCAACAGCCAGAACGACCGGGACGGCAACGGGTACATCACGTTCCACAGCTGACCGGCCGACCGGCCGGCGAGGGGACCCGTCCCGACGCGGATGGTGGACGGGTCCCGCTCACCGAGCCATTGTCACGACCGCCACCGGCCCGGGCCACGAGTGAGCGCGGGCCGGTCGGTGCGCGCGACACGCACCCCGTGTGCACCCCCGCTGACCCGTTCCGGGCGCGCGGTGACGATACTGGACTGAGCACGCGCCCCCGGCCACAGATGGACTCATGCTCAGCTCCTCCCGCACCCGCCCCATGACTCCCCACACCGTGTGGTCGGCCCGCGGCCGGCACCGAGGACCCGCAGCGCGGGACGACCTGCTGACCGCCCTCACCCGGCACAAGGACAGCGGCGCCCTCGACGACTTCCGGGAACGACCCGGCCCCGACGGAAGCGACGCGACGGCCTTCGAGGCCCGTTGGCGGGTCGCCGGCGCGGTGACCGTCCGTGCCCGGCTGGAGCTGGCGGAGAGCGGCGGCGACGCCCGTGTGTGGACGCTCGCCGCGGAGGCCGAGGCCCCCTGGGACCCCCGGTGGCCGTCGCCGGCCGCCCTGTTCTGGCCCGAGGAGGACGACGCGCCCTGGGCCCACGACGCCGCCACCGGCCTCCCCCTGGGCAGCGTCAACCTCCTGCCCACGGACGACAAGGCCGTACGGCGCCTGCTGCGGGACGCCGTCCGGGACGGCGGGAGCGTCCACGTCCTCGTCCACGAGGCCATGACCACGGACGAGCGCGGCCGCACCCCGCTGGCCGGCATGCTGCCGCCGGGCCTGCGGCACCGGGTGGTGGAGCACCGGGCCGTCCCCAGCCAGCTGCGCGTGGTCAACTACGCCCTGCGCGACCTCGGCCCGCAGCTTCCGCGCGGCGGCGCCGTCGTGCTCCCCGGGACCCCGGCGCCGTCCGGCTACGACCCCGACGACTTCACCGTCCGCACCGTCTTCCTGGACGGCACCGAGCCGGCCGAGCTCATCCACGCCGTCACCCGCTACGCGGCGCTGCCGCACGCGCTTCCGGCCGGCGCCGACGGCACCCTGACCGCGCTGCGCGACGACTGGAGCCTGCTCACCGTCGAGGAGGAACTGGGGCGCGAGCGCGAGCTGGTGCGGATGTACGCCGAGGCGCTCGACGCGATGACGAAGTCACGGGACCTGTACCGGGAGGCCGCCGAGGAGGCGCACGTCGCGCTGGCCGCCTTCCGGGAGTCCGCGGACGCCGTGGCCGCGTTGCCGCCCGCGCCGCCCGCGGACCCCGCCCCGTCCCCGCTCCATCAGCTGACCCGCACCTTCGAACGGCTCAAGGCCTCGGCGCGGGTCCGCAAGCAGGCTCCCGCCCCCGAGGAGGCCGCCGAACGGCCCCGGGAGAACGCCGACCGCTGACGGCCCGCCGTACGGCCTCTGCGCCGGACGCTCCGGGAGGGCGTACCGCAACGGTCGGAGGCGCTTCGGAGGGGCGCTGGACGGTTTCGTACGCCGGCCCGGGCAGGTGACCGGGCCCGATCGCGCGTCTTCCGTCCTGACGGGTGACGTGATGCGGCCGGGTGACGGCCGTCATGCCATGTGCGCGGCGCGAGGGGGAATCCGACTTGCGGAGCGTGTGGCGTGCGCCACCGCCGGGAGGAGGACCCGTGGAGCCGAGCACGACATGGATCGTCGCGGCGGCGGCCCTGGCGGCCGTCGTGCTCGCCGTGGCCGTCGCGGTCCTGACGCGTCTGGTGCGCACCCGGCGCGTGATGCGCCGCGCAGGGCTGCCGACCGGCCCCCGCTGGGTCTTCTGGGGAGCCGTCCTGTATCTCGTGCTGCCCACCGATCTGCTGCCCGATCCCGTGTATCTCGACGACGTCGGCGTGCTCTTGCTGGCACTGCGCACACTGCGCCGTTCGCCCGGGACGGGCCACCGGACGCCGTTGGTCACGGAAAGTAAGGAAACCAACCACTCGTTCGATTCGTTTAAGTAGATGGAAACCGAGGGGCGTCGGGCAGCGTGACGCCGCGGGGTGACCAGGCTCGATCGGAGCAGCACCTGTGAGGGAGAGACGATGCAACCGTTCGCGCTCAACTACGCACGGCCGGCAGCGGAGTTGGAGATCGCCGCTGTGTACGTCTACGACTCCGGTCTGCAGTTGAACGTGCTGTGTGACGGGCGCATAGCCGCCAGCGATCACGCGCTCCTGCGGGAATTGGGCACCACGACGTCCACTGCGGGTTCCAAGACTCACTTCGACGACTGAACGCAGGACGCCGAAGATGACCGTCTTGATTCTGACCAACGAAGAGGACGTGACGGCGGACATGGTGGTCGTGCACCTGAACGCCGCCGGCGTCCCGGTGGTCCGGCTCGACCCCGCCGACCTGACCGGCGATGTGGCGCTGTCCGGCGAGTACGCGCACGGCACCTTCCACGGCCATCTGTCGTCCGGTGGACGGCTGGTGGCCCTGAGCGGGCTGCGGTCGGTGTGGGTACGCCGGCCGGGTGCCGCGGCGGCACGGGCCGCCGCTCCCTCACCCTGGCTCGCGGAGGAGGGCGGTCAGGCCCTCTACGGGATGCTGCGGGCCAGCAACCTGGGCTGGATGAACCATCCGGACGCGGCCCGCCGGGCCCGCTACAAGCCGTGGCAGTTGCGGCTCGCCCAGCGCTGCGGGCTGGCCGTGCCCGCCACGTTGATCACGACGTTCCCGCAGGCGGCCAGGGAGTTCGCCGCGCGTCACCGGGATCTGGTGGTCAAGCCGGTGTCGGGCGCGCATCCGCAGGACCCGCCGCGGGCGGTGCCGACCAGCAGGGTGGCCCCGGACGCGGACTTCTCCGCGGTGGCGTTCGGTCCGACCCTGCTGCAGCGGCGGATCGTCAAGCGCGCCGACATCCGGCTCACCGCGGTCGGCGGGGAGTTGCTGGCCGCCCGCAAGCCGGCGGGTGCCGACGCCGAGGTGGACGTGCGGTTCGCGCCGTCCGACAGCCCGTGGCGGCCCGTCGAGGTGGGGGCGCGGGTCGCCGAGGGCGTCCACGCCTATCTGCGCGGCGCCGAACTCGCTTACGGGGCGTTCGACTTCGCCGAGGACGCCGACGGGACGTGGTGGTTCCTGGAGTGCAACCAGTCCGGTCAGTTCGGATTCGTGGAGGTGGACACCGGTCAGCCGATCGCCCGGTCCATCGCCGAGTGGCTCGCCACCCCGGTGCCGGGACGGCCGGCGCACAGTGGTGACGCGGACGCGACGATGGTCTGACGGGGCGGGGTCAGAGCGACGCGGGCCCCGGCGGGAGGGCGGTGCGCTGCCAGGCCGGGGCCGGCGCGGCCTGGCCTCTGGACACCGGCGGGAGGCCCGGGGACCGGAGCGGCTGAAGGACGAACTCCAGGTCCCTGCTCACCCGTTCCGCCTCCCGGCGCACCTGCAGGGGGATGTCGCCGCGCTCCGCGATGAGCCGGTCGTAGATGGGGGAATCCTGGAACACCCGTCAACGCGCCTTTCCTGTCGTGGCCCTGTGTGCATTTTGGGCACGGCTGTGAAGTCTAGGCGCCGACGCACACTGAAGTACGAATTCTGCCAGAGTGCTTGGACGGGCGACGAACCGGTGCTATGTCCCGGGCTCAGGTGCCCGTGGTGGAGCCCGGCCGCACGATCATCAGGACGGTGACCGTGGCCCACAGCAGATTGAAGACGCCGGTGAACAGGGCGAGCCGCACCGTCGCGGACCGCTCGACGGTCCGTCCGGCGTCCAGTTCCTCCAGCAGTTCGTCCTGCCCGGGCAGGACGAACGCGATGAGGAGCCCGGCGGCCGCCGCCGTCAGGGTGATGGACGTGATGAGCCAGCCGCTGCCGAGCACGCGCATGGCCAGGGCGGTGGCGAGACCGAGCACCGGGACCGATATCCCGAGGGCCGCGTACACCCGGCAGATGCGGTGCAGCAGCCGGACCGTTCCCACCGCGACGGCACCGTCGGCGGCGGGGACGCGCCGCGCCGCGGGCGGGAACATGCTGGCGGCCACGGTGACGGGTCCGACGGCCACGATCGCGGCCAGGACGTGCAGGGTGAGCAGGAACGTGGTCATGGGGAGCCGGGTTTCCTCCGTGTCGGCGGGTGGTCGCGCCGCCCACGCTAGAGAACGTCCCCGGCCGCGCACAGCGGCGTGAACGACAGCTTCCCACGGGTTCCCGCCAACCGCTTCCACCTGTGCCTGGACGAGGTCCACCTCATGCCACCAGGCGTTCTACGGGCGGCGGGAACCCGCCTAGGGTGGCGTCCATGCACACCGTGGCGATCCTGGTCCTCGACGACGTGGTGCCGTTCGACATGGCGGCGCCCTTCCAGATGTTCAGCTGGGCGCGGCTGCCGGACGGGCACCGCCCGTACCGGGTCCGGCTGTGCGCGGAGCGGCCGGATGTGCGGACGGAGGGTTTCGCCCTGCGCATCGACCGGGGTCTGGACGGGCTGGCGGACGCGGACACCGTCGTCGTGCCGGGCATCGATCACTTCGGGCGGCCCTCGGACGCCGTCGTGGCGGCCCTGCGTGAGGCGGCCCGGGCCGGCACCCGGATCGCCTCCGTGTGCTCGGGCGCCTTCGTGCTGGCCGAGGCGGGGCTGCTGGACGGGCTGCGCGCCACCACCCACTGGATGGCGACCGGCGAACTGGCCCGGCGCTTCCCGGCCGTGACGGTGGAACCGGACGTGCTGTACGTGGACAACGGCTCCGTCCTCACGTCGGCCGGGGCGGCCGCGGGACTGGACATGTGTCTGCACATGATCCGCCGCGACCTGGGATCGGCGGTGGCCGCGCACTGCGCGCGGATGTCCGTCGTCCCACTCGAACGGGAGGGCGGGCAGGCGCAGTTCATCGTGCACGAGCATCCGCCGGTGCCGCGCGGCTCGGCGCTCGAACCGGTACTGGAGTGGATCGAGGACAATCTGGCCGGGGAGCTCACCCTCGCCGTGATGGCGGAGCGCTCCGGGATGAGCGAGCGCACCTTCAGCCGCCGCTTCCGTGAGCAGACCGGGACCACTCCGCTCCAGTGGCTGCTGCGGGCACGGGTGCGGCGGGCCCAGTACCTGCTGGAGAACAGCGACCATCCCGTCGAACGCATCGCCCGGCAGGCCGGGTTCGGCTCGCCGACGGCGTTCCGTGAGCGCTTCCGGCGGGTGGTCGGCACCACGCCGTACGCCTATCGAGCCGCCTTCCAGGGAAGAACCGTCGCGGGAGCGTCTTCGGTAACGGTGGGATAAATCACCCGAGTCTGTATTGGCCCGCCGACAGTTGGGCAAGAGGTATCGATCCTCCCCCCAAGGACGGTGTAGCCCATGAACTGTTCCAGCCGCCTCCTCTGCCTCCTCTACCTGGCCACGAGCGCCGGGCTCGCCTGGGTCACGGTCCTGGAGATCCGTTACGGCCCCGTGTGGGCGGCGTGCCTGTTCGCCGCCGCCAGCCTGGTGCCGGTGATCGCCGTGGTGCGCGAGACCGTGATCGGTGAACAGGACCAGTTGCTGCGGGAGTCGGCCGCTCGGGCCGGGCGGAGCGGCGACGCCGCCGCCGAGGCCATCGTGCGGGCCGAGCTCGACGCGGCGTGCTGCGAGCGGTGGTGGACCAGTCTCGGCAGTGAGCACGACCTGACCTGCCGGCACCGGATGCCGCACCGCAGCAGCGCCGCCTGACCGGTGGCCGGCTCAGGTCCGCCGTACCACCTCGACCGCCAGGTCGTTGTCGACCGTGTAGTAGGGCCGCACCGCGAAATCCCCGGCCGTGGCCGCGGGATGGACGAAGATCGCCTTGCGGTCCGCCACGTCGTCGAGCAGACGGCCGGCGCGGATCAGGGGGGCGTCGGCGCCGGCCCGGACGAAGACGTCCCAGACGCGGTCGCCCGTCCCGCCCTCGGGGAGCAGGTCCGTGTGGTCCACGGTGAAGGCGAGGTCGCGGCCGTCCGCCCCGGCCCGCGGTGCGACGGTCCGCTCGACGCCCTTCCCGCCCCGTAGCCGCAGCCGCACCGAGGCCCCCGCGTCGAGCGAGGCGCCGTGCAGCCGGGCCCGGACGGTGGTGGACCGGTCGGTGACGTCGATGCCGGTGACCTCGGCGTGGGCGTCGCGCAGCCAGGTCCGCAGCGCGAGGTACCCGTCCTTGGTGACGTAGGGAATGCGGACGGCGACCGGTGACGGCCGGTCCCGGAGGTGCCCGTCCACGAGGACCCGCAGGTCCCGCAGGCCGGGGCGCAACCGTACCCGCTCCCCGTCGGGTGCGGGCAGCAGATAGAGGTCCCAGCGGCCCTCGGGCAGCGCGGGCAGCGGGTCGAGGACGGCGCTCAGCCGTCCGTCGCCGCCGGCGGTGAGGTCGAGCGTCCGGAGGGTCTTCTCGCGCTCCCCCTTCTTGGGGCGCAGCCGCAGCAGCAGCCGGGGGGACGGGAAGGCCGCCGGGTCGGGCGGGGCGAGGTGGAAGGTGATCCGTCCGTCCGCGTCGGGCGTGCAGGCGGCGCGCGGCGCTGCGGCAAGTGCCGTTCCGGTCGTCGTGGTCATCGCTGTCCTCCGCGGATCGTGCGCCGGGCGGCGGAGGCCGCGGCGTAGGCGGCGTCCCGGGCGGCGAAGCCGTGGCCGGCCAGGGCCCGGCGCACGCGTGCGGGTTCCGGTGGCGCCGGGGGCCGGCCGGTCCGGCGGGCCGTCGCCGCCGCCTCGATCAGGCGCTCGGCCTGCTCGACCACGGGGGCGGGTCCGAAGCGCCGCGCGTTGCGCAGGGCCGTACGGCCCATGCGGCCGCGCAGTTCGTCGTCGCCGACGAGGTCCAGCAGGGCGGCGGCCAGGGCGTCCCGGTCGCCGACGGGCACGAGCCGTCCGTCGGCGCCGTCCTCGATGATCTCGGCGGGGCCGTAGGGGCAGTCGGTGCTGACGACGGGCAGTCCGCAGCGCATGGCCTCGACGATGGTCATGCCGAAGGGCTCGAAGTTGGCGGCGGTCGCGCCGATCGAGCCCTTCACCCACTCCGCCTCCATCGGGGCGGCGGCGCCCATCAGGAAGGCGTTGTTGCTCAGGCCGACCCGCTCGATGAGCCGGCGCAGCCGGGTGTGCTCCTCGCCCTTGCCGTAGATGCGCAACTGCCAGTCCGGGTGGGCGGCGGCGACCGGGGCGAACGCCTCGATGAGCAGGTCGTAGCGCTTGACGGGGACCAGCCGTCCGGCGGCGACGATCACCTTGGCGGTGCTGTCGGCGGGAGGCAGCACGGGATCGGGCACGCTGTTGGGCAGGGCCTCCACGCGGACGCCGGGCAGCCGCATCTTGCGCCGGTAGGCGGCGGCGTCGGCCTCGGTGACGGTGGTGAGGACGTCGAGCCGGCGATAGGCGCGGCGCAGTGTGGTGCGCAGCCGGGGCGGGTGGTTGTCGAGGGTGAGGTGTTCCTGCCCGATGCGCAGGATGTGCTCGGGTGCCTGCCGTGCGAGGTGCACGTTGAGGCCGGGGCGGGTGCCGATGACGACCTCGGCGTCGGTCGTGGCCAGTGCCTCGGCGATCCGGCGGTCCGTCAGCTCGCTGTACTGGTGGTAGCGGTACTCGGCGACGGGGAAGACGCGGGCCGGCCGCAGATGCAGAGGGTGTTCCTTGTCCTGCCGCAGGTCCACCAGAGGGCGTAGCGACACGCGCGGGTCCAGGGTGTGGTTGGGGTGCTCGCGGTGCCGGAGCACCGAGACGATCTCCACCTGGTGCCGGTCGGCGAGTGCCTGGGCCAGGTTGAAGGTGGTGGTGATCGTGCCCCCTATCCCGTAGGCGTTGTGCAGCAGGAAAGAGATCTTCATGGTGGACTAGACCGCGTCGAGACTCCGTCAGTTGCCTTGCGTTATCGCACTGTTGTCTCAGGCCACCTGGCCGCCGTGCAGCGCGGTGTACGCGCCGTCGCGGGCGAGGAGTTCCTCGTGGGTGCCGGTCTCCTGGATCCGGCCGTCGCCCATCACGACGATCCGGTCCGCGCCCCGCACGGTGGACAGGCGGTGCGCCACCACGAACGTGGTCCGGCCGCGCAGCAGACGGGCCAGGGCCTCTTGGACCAGCGCCTCGGAGCGGGTGTCCAGGGCGGAGGTCGCCTCGTCGAGGACGAGCACCCGGGGATCGCGGATGAGGGCCCGCGCGATGGCCAGGCGCTGCTTCTGCCCGCCGGACAGACGTGCGCCGCGCTCGCCCACCAGGGTGTCCAGGCCCTGCGGCAGGCGGTCCACGAACTCCAGCGCGTTGGCGTCCCGCAGGGCCGCCCGCACGGTCTCCTCGTCGGCGTCGTCCATGCCGTAGGCGACGTTCTCGCGGACGGTGCCGTCGAACAGGATGGACTCCTGCGGCACGACCGACAGGAAACGCCGGTAGGTACGCAGGTCGAGGGTGTTCATGTCGGTGCCGTCCACGAGGACGCGGCCGGCGGTGGGGCGGATGAAGCCGATCACGAGGTTGAGCACGGTCGACTTGCCGGCGCCCGACGCGCCGACGAGGGCGACGGTCTCGCCCGGGGCCACGTCGAGCGTGAAGTCCCGGACGGCGGGCCGTCCGCCGTCCTCGTAGGCGTGGGTGACGCCCTCGAAGGTCACGGCGCCGCGCAGCGCGCTGAGTTCGTCCTTGCCTTCGTTGTCCTCCAGTTCGGGGGCCTGCAGGACCTCGCCGACCGAACGGACCGACTCCAGGCCCTTGGTGATGACGGGCGCCAGACCGGCGAGCGTGGTCGTGGAGTTGGTGAGGGTGGTCAGGAACGCGCTGAGCATGACGACGTCGCCGGGTGTGACGCCCCACACGCCGTAGTACGAGACCAGTGCCGCGCCGGCGAGGACCAGGACGCCGACCACGTTGAGCACGACCCAGGCGAGCGAGCCGAAGCGGCCGTTGACGAGGTCGAGCCGCATGCCGGAGGTGAGCAGCCGGCGCAGGGTGCCGTCCATGCGGCGCAGTGCCTTGCCCTCCAGGCCGTGGGCGCGGGTGACGGGGATGAGCCGGGTCATCTCGGTGACCCGGGAGGACAGGGTCTCCACCTCGTGGCGGAAGTGCTCGTTGTGGGTGCGCAGCCGGGCCCGCAGCCGGGCGACGACGAGCGCTGCGGCGGGGACGACGACGAGGAAGACGGGCACGAACTGCGGTGTGCGCACGGCGATGATGGCGAGGCCGCCGATGAGCACGGTGGTGGCGCCGAGGCCCGTCTCCGCGGTCTGCTGCACCATCTGCTCGACGGTCTCCACGTCGCGGACGACCTTGGCCTGGAGCACACCGGCGCTGACGCGCGCGTGGTAGCCGATGGACAGCTGCTGCATGCGGGTGCACAGCGCGGAGCGCAGGCCGGTGCCCATCCGGCGCACGCTGCCGTGCAGCAGACGGACGTAGAGGACGTGCAGGGGGTAGTTGACCAGCAGGATGAACAGGATGACGCCGGTGCTCAGCCAGAGCCGGGAGACCGGCCGGTGCTGCACCACGGTGTCGATGATGAACGCGGTGATCAGGGGCAGCAGCCAGATCGGGCTGTGCTTGACGGTGAACACGCCGACCGCCGCCGCGAGGCGGTGACGGTCGGCGCGGAACAGGTAGGCGAGCGTGCGGACGGGATGTTCGTCCCGGTAGCGGTGGTCGAGCGGTCTCTCGTGCGACGACGCCATCGGCGGTGCTCTCCCCGCGAGGCCGTGGGATCGGGACCGGCGGGTCACACGGTGTCGAGCTCGGCGAACTCCTCGTCGGTGAGCCGCAGTTCGGCTGCGGCGAGCGAGTCCCGGATGGTCTCGGGCCGGCTGGAGCCCGGGATGGGCACGACCACCGGGGACTTGGCGAGCATCCACGCCAGGCAGACCTGCTGCGGGCTCACCCCGTGAGCCTCGGCGACCCGGGCGAACGGGGCGTAGGCGGAGCCGAGTTCACGGGCCCGGGAGATGCCGCCGAGCGGGCTCCAGGGCAGGAACGCGATGCCGCGTTCGTCGCACAGGCGCAGCTCGGGCTCGCTGGAGCGGAAGGCCGGGGAGAACTGGTTCTGCACGGAGACGAGCCGGCCGCCGAGGATCTCGTCGGCCTCGCGGATCTGGTCGGGGTGCGCGTTGGAGATGCCCGCCATGCGGATCTTGCCCTCGTCGAGCAGTTCGCGCAGGGCGCCGACGGACTCGGCGTACGGCACCCGGGGGTCGGGGCGGTGGAACTGGTAGAGCCCGATGGCCTCCACGCCGAGCCGGCGCAGGGACGCCTCGCAGGCGTCCTTGAGGTGCCGGGGGCTGCCGTCCAGCGTCCAACTGCCGTCGCCCGGGCGCAGATGGCCGCCCTTGGTGGCGACGAGGACGTCCTTGCCGCGGTCGTGGGAGGCGAGGGCCTTGGCGATGAGGGTCTCGTTGTGGCCGACCTCGTCGGCGTCGCGGTGGTAGGCGTCCGCGGTGTCGATGAGCGTGACGCCCGCGTCGAGCGCGGCGTGCAGGGTGGCGAGGGACCGGGTCTCGTCCGGGCGTCCCTCGATGGACATGGGCATCCCGCCCAGTCCGATGGCGCTGACCTCGACGTCCCCGATACGGCGGGTGTGCATGGGCTCGTGACCTCTTTCGCTGTCGCGCGGTGGTGTACGTTCCCGGACCTCACCAGCCTGACCGCCGTGCCGCGCGAGGTCCAATAGAAGAAGGAGAACGCATTCAGCGACGGCGCCGCTGAATCGCCTGGCGGGTCCCCGCCGCCGGGGACCGCAAACCGGGCCGCTTGCGCTGCGCCCGGGCCGGTGTGGCACGCTCGGCCGGTGGTTTCCGGCACTGTGAGAGGCGGCGGCATGCGCATCGGACTGCTCGGTACCGGCCCGTGGGCCCGGGTGGCTCACGCCCCCGCCCTGAGCGAGCATGGCGAGCTGGACTTCGTCGGCGTGTGGGGCCGCCGTGCCGTTCCCACGAAGGAACTCGCCGACGCCCACGGCGTCCGCGCCTACGACGACGTCGACGCGCTGATCGCCGACGTGGACGCGGTGGCGGTGGCGCTGCCGCCGGACATCCAGGCGGACCTGGCGGCGCGGGCGGCGCGGGCCGGCCGCCATCTGCTGCTGGACAAGCCGCTCGCGCCGACGGCGGCGCAGGCACGGGACGTCGTGGCGGCCACCGAGGAGACCGGGGTGGCCTCGGTGGTGTTCTTCACCGCGCGGTTCCAGCCGGAGCTCGAGGACTGGATCGGCCGGCAGGCCGCCGCCGAGAGCTGGTTCACGGGGCGGGCCGAGTGGCTGGGTGCGGTGTTCGGCGGCGAGGACAGCCCGTTCGCGGACTCGCCGTGGCGGCGGGACAAGGGCGCACTGTGGGACGTCGGCCCGCACGCCCTGTCGGTGCTGCTGCCGGTCCTGGGCGACGCCCGGCGGGTCGCCGCGGCGGCACACGGCCCGGGGGACACGGTCCACCTGGTCCTGGAGCACGCCGGCGGCGCCTCCAGCACGCTCACCCTGAGTCTCACGGCGCCCCCCGCGGCGGCCGGTGCCACGGTGGAGCTGCGGGGCCCGGCCGGGGTGACGCTGCTCCCGGAGTCCACCGCGACCGCGGTGGACGCGCTGCGCCGGGCCGCGGACGCCCTCCTGGGCGCGGTCCGCACCGGACGACCGCACGCCTGTGACGCGCGGTTCGGCCTGCGGGTGACGGAGATCCTGGCGGACGCGGAGGCCCGGCTGGGCTACGGAAGCTGACGAGCGGGGCCGGCCGGGGGGCCCGGGCGGGGGCCGCGGGCGGGCACCGGGGGTGTGGCCCCGGGGCCCCGGGGGGGGGGGGGGGGGCGCCGGGGGGGGCGGGGGGGGGGGGGGGGGGGGGACAAGGGCCCGCGG
>NZ_JBHTWG010000041.1:0-29778 GCF_042792555.1 Streptomyces sp. NPDC056628 | reverse complement strand
GCCCGCCCCGGCCCCCCCCCGGCTTGGCCCGGGGGTGGCGGCGGGGGGTTGCGGTTTCGGGGGGGGCCGGGGGGGGCCGGGGGGGGCTACTCTCGGTCCCGGGGGGGGCCGCGGGCCCCCCCCCCGGGCGGCCCCTCGGCTCCTACAGGTTGTATCCCCCGGACACCTCGATGGTCTGGGCGGTGACCCAGCGGCTCTCGTCGGAGACGAGGGTGGCGATCATCGCGCCGATGTCGTCGGGCTCCCCGACCCGGCCGAGCGCGGTCCGCTCGGCGAGCGCCGGGACGATCTCCGGGAACCGGGTGAAGGCGTCGTCGCCGAGCCGGGTGCGGGTCGCGCCCGGCGCGACACCGTTGACGCGGATACCGCGCGGGCTGAACTCCTTGGCCAGGCACCGGGTCAGGACGTCCAGGCCACCCTTGGCCGCAGCGTAGGCGGAGTAGCCGGGCTGCATCCCGGAGGACGTGACGTTGCTGCTCGTGTTGACGACGGAGCCGCCGTCCGCCAGCAGCGGGAGCAGCGTCTGGGTGAGGAAGTAGGGGCCCTTCAGCAGCACCCGCGTCAGCCGGTCGAAGTCGTCCTCGGTCGTGTCCTCGAACATCGCGGTGTGGGCGATGCCGGCGTTGTTCACCAGGTGGTCGAAGGTGTCGCGCTGCCACGTGTCCCGCAGGGCGTCCGTGACCGCGTCGCGGAAGGCCGGGAAGGTGGCGCTGTCACCGACGTCCAGCGGCAGGGCGACGGCGGTGCCTCCGGCCTTCTCGATCGCGGCGACGGTCTCCAGGCCGCCCTCCTTGTTCGTGCCGTAGGTGAGGATGACCCCGACGCCGCGCCGGGCGATCTCGAGGGCGGCGCCGCGCCCGATGCCGGAGCTGGCCCCGGTGACGATGGCGACCTTCATGACGTCTCTCCTTCACGAAAAATGGTTCAGATCCGTCGCCCCGGCTCTCACCGGAACAACCTCGATGCCTCCATTCAAAGCCTCTGAGCTGCACAAACGTTAGAGCGATCCTCTCGCGAACCTGCACGATCCTCTCGCGTGCGGGAACAGGGGCCCAGGGCGGTGCTCCAATGGGCGTATGGACCTCACCGAGCTCAAGGCGCTGCTGGCCCGGCACGCACGGCCCGACACCACGACCGCGATCGAGGGCGTCCATGTCGCGCGGATCGACCGGTCCGGACCCTCGGCCCCCGAGACGTCGGGCACGATCCTCGCGGTCATCGCCCAGGGCGCCAAACGGCTCGCCCTGGGCGACCGCGTCTTCGAGTACGGCCCCGGCGAGTATCTGGTCGCGTCCGTCGACCTGCCGGTCACCGGCCAGTTCACCCGGGCCGACCCCGAGCACCCGGCGCTGGGCTTCGGCATGGTCCTGGAGCCGTCGGCGGTCGCGGAGCTGCTGCTCCAGGCCGGGCCTGCGGCGGGCGCCCGGACCGGCGGGGGCACGCCCTCGGGGATCGCCGTCAGCACGGCCTCCGACGCGCTGCTGGACGCCGTGGTGCGGCTGCTGCGCCTGCTGGACGAGCCGCGCGACCGCGATGTGCTCGCCCCGCTGGTCAAGCGGGAGATCCTGTGGCGGGTGATCACCGGCGAGCAGGGCGCCACGGTGCGTCAACTGGGCCTGGCCGACAGCGGTCTGAGCCATGTCTCACGGGCCGTGCGCTGGATCCGCGAGCACTACGCGGAGCCCTTCCAGGTCGAGGACGTGGCCCGGATGTCCGGCATGAGCACCTCCGCGTTCTACCGCAACTTCCAGGCGGTGACCGCGATGAGCCCCATCCGGTTCCAGAAGCAGATCCGCCTCCAGGAGGCCCGGCTGCTGCTGGCCACCCGGCCGGGCGACGTCACGGGCGTCGGCCGCAGCGTCGGCTACGACAACCCCTCGCAGTTCAGCCGGGAGTACCGCCGTCAGTTCGGGACACCGCCCAGCCGGGACGCCGCCCGGCTGCGGCACGCGGCGCGTGGCGGGGCGGAGGCCCCGTCCTGAGCTGCTCGGCTAACGCGCGCTGGGCGGGCGGAAGTTGATCCGTTCGCTGACCACGGGGAAGCCCGCCTTGGCGAAGTGTGCCGCCATGGGGACGTTGCCCTGGTCGGTGGACGCGGTGACACGCTCGGCCCCGTGCCGGACCAGGTGGTGGGTGCACTCGGCGAGCAGGTCGTAGGCGTAGCCGTGGCCGCGCTGCTCGGGGACGACACCGATGAAGCCGATGGTCGGCCCGGTCGGGTTGTGCGCGGGGACGTGGATGCCGGCCAGCTCGCCGTCGGGTGTCCGGGCGACCTGCCACCACTCCCGCGGGGAGGGGCACCAGTGGAAGAAGTCCAGCTCCTCCTGGGCGGCCAGGTCGAGGCCGCCCTCCTCGATGGCCCGCAGCGCGTGGGCGTCGAGGGTGGCGGAGTGGATGCGCCGCAGGGCGTCGAAGAAGACGGCGTCGTCGGGCTCGGGTTCGAAGCGCAGGCGTCCAGGGCGCTCGGGCAGCCCCAGGTCGGGCGTCCAGCGGTACTGGTAGCGCTCGACGAGCAGGGTGTAGCCGGCCGCGCGTGCGGCGGCGAAGCGGGCCTCGGCGGCCGCCTCGAGGTCGGGGTCGTCCCGCCAGCCGCCGGGCAGGTCGATCTCCAGCTCGACCTGCCAGGGCGCGGTGCGCAGCAGCGCGGCGCCGGCCTCCTCCTCGCCCTCGGCGACATCGAACCAGTTGATGTTGACCGGCTCCTGGTCGTCCGGGCCGCCCCACCAGGCACCGCGGGCGACGACGGCTCCGTCGCGCAGGGCCACCCGCTTCCGCTGGGGGCGGAACACGGTCTTCCGGTGCCCCTCGGCGGCGGAGAGCGGATCGGGGTGGGCGTCGAAGAGCGCGGCGTCGTCGGCGGTGAGCGTACGGATGACCGGATCGGTCATGAAGTCCTCCGGGTTGCGGACGGTGAAAGCCCCCGGACGGTACGTGGCCCTCCTCCACACCGTCCACGGCATTTCCCCGGCCATCGGGCCGTAGGGCCGTTTTCGGGAGCGCTCTCAGAGGCTCGGAATGCCTTAAGGCTGCCTTAGACAAGGATTAAACGATCGTGCGCATTTCATGACCATGGACGTTTTCGCAGGTCAGAGCGATTTCGGTTCTGTGCGGACCTGTTGGCCCCTGCGGAAGCGGTGCGTACCATCGGGGCCCATCGGCGGCACATCCCCGTCTTTCAGAGAGCGCTCTCACGAGTGCCGGGAGCAGCCGCCCGACCAAGGCACCCGCTCAACACCCCCGGGAGACCCCCCACATGACATCCCGACACCAGCGCC
This sequence comes from Streptomyces sp. NPDC056628, assembly GCF_042792555.1. Taxonomy (NCBI): domain Bacteria; kingdom Bacillati; phylum Actinomycetota; class Actinomycetes; order Kitasatosporales; family Streptomycetaceae; genus Streptomyces; species Streptomyces sp. NPDC056628. The sequence continues at coordinate 26,503 of NZ_JBHTWG010000041.1, read as the reverse complement.
CCCTCGGCCGCCGCCGGCTCCTGTTCGCCCTCGGCGGCGCGGCGGTCGCCGTCCCCGCCATCGCCACCGTGGCGCCGTACGCCCTCGCGGGGACGTCCGAGGACGGTGAGGCGAAGGCCGCGGCGGGCACGCTGCCGCTGACGATCGTCAACGACAGCGGCGAGTTCGGCAACGCGAACGTCCACGTCTACGTCGTCGGCAACCAGGACGGGCGTCAGGTGCGCCTCACCCCGGACGGCACCCTCGCGCCGATCGCCCTGTCGGACAACGGTGCCGACGGCTTCACCGACTACGCGATCAGCCTCGCCGGGAGCGGCGAGACCCGGCTGTCCCTCCCCCACATGTCCGGCCGGATCTACGTGGCGCTCGGGGAGAAGCTCAAGTTCAAGGCCGTCGCCGACGGCAACGGCAACGCCGCGCTCCAGTACCCGGCCGGCTGGGTCTCCTCGGACCCCAACTTCCCGGTGCTGCACGACTGCGCGGAGTTCACGTTCAACTCCTCCGGGATGTTCTGCAACACCACCATGGTCGACATGTTCAGCGTCCCGCTGAGCATCCGGCTCACCGGCGAGAAGGACCAGACGACGGGCAAGCTGAAGGCGGGCGGGCGGGCGAGCGTCTTCGCCGCGGTCCGCGAGGCCGAGGACTTCGCCCGGCTCGTCGTGGACGACACCCGGGTCATCGCACCCGGCCACGGCCTGGACGCCGGCCTGTTCGCCAAGGACTACTTCGCCCCGCACATCGACGAGGTGTGGAGCACGTACACGGGCCGGGACCTCACCGTGAAGACCAACGCGGGCACGTTCACGGGTCGGGTGCGCGGCGACCGCTTCACCTTCGACGGGCCCGCCCAGGTGTCCTTCGCCAAGCCGTCGCCCCGTGACGTGCTGTTCTGCGACGGCAATCTGGCCGCCCCCAACGACGGCACCACCGGGCCGGTGGCGGCGATCCTCGGCGCCGGCTTCAACCGCTCGACGCTCCTGAGCCAGCCGGTCCAGCCGACGACCGACCCCGCCGGGTTCTACGGCACCGGCCTCACCAACCACTACGCCAAGGCCGTGCACGCGGCCACCGAGGACGGCAAGGCGTACGGCTTCGCCTTCGACGACGTCGCCGACTTCGCCTCGTACATCCAGGACACGGCGCCGACCGGGCTGACCTTGACGCTCACGCCCTTCGCCTGATCAGTCCGGCGCGGGGCGGCCGGGGTTTCCATCCCGCCCGGGGAGGTACCCCGAGGGTCCGGGGCGTCGGTGCCCAGCGGGCCTGCGGGGTCCTCCGGATGCAGGAGCCGCCCCGGCGATGAATGGTGGGTAGCAGACCCGATGACCGCACCGGGCCCGAACCGAAGATCCCCGGATCCGAGGAGCAGAGATGATGCCGACGTCCCAGCCCGAAGCGTCCGGGCCGTCCGAGGAGCGTTACACCCCGGACGACCTGCTCCACACCTACACCGGCACCGAGGTGTCGCCCGAGGACATCGTGCTTGCCTCGGGCAAGGACCTCACCGCGGACAACCTGGAATGGGCCAAGCGCAAGATCGACGAGGAAGGGCGCGTCGCCCTGGAGAAGCTGCTGCCGTAGAAGTCCCCGCGCCCCCGACCGCGCGGGCCGCCCCGGGTGGGAGCCGGTGCCCGGGGCGGGCCGGGGCTGCCGTACGCCCGCGTGGCTACTCGTCCAGGCAGACGGCGGGCACCCGCTGCACGAGGTTGTTGACGAACCCCCCGCGGTTCCAGGGCTGTTCCAGCGGCTGGGTGCGGCCGTCGGCGTCGGTCGCGCGGGCGCTGAGCACGTGCTCGCCGGGGACCGCGGTCCACGTGTACCACCAGCGGCGCCAGGCCCAGCGGTGCCCGTCCCAGGGTTCCAGCTCCGCCTCCCGCCAGGTGGCACCCGCGTCCGTGCCGACCTCGACGCGGGTGACCGGCGCGTACCCGGACCAGGCGCGCCCCTCCAGGGTCACCGGGCCGGGCCGCACCACCCGGGAGCGGGACATGAAGTCGGGGAAGCCCGGCGGGACCAGCAGGGCGCGCGGGGCGATCCGGGTGACGGGCTCCCCCGGGTCCTCGGGGCGTCGCCGCAGCCGGTAGGCGGCGGTGTGCTGGAACCCGGTGAACGGCTCACCGGCGACGGTGACGCCCCGCAGCCACTTGACGTGCGCCATGCCGTACCAGCCGGGCACGACCAGACGCAGCGGGTAGCCGTGCTGCGGCGGCAGCGGGGAGCCGTTCATCGCGTACGCCACCAGCACCTCGGGGTCCTCGCCCGCGGCCACCTCCATCGGCAGGGCCCGCTGGTAGTCCTGTTCGACTCCGCGTTCCACGCCGTGGTCGGCGCCGGTGAAGACGACGTCGACGGCCTCCGCCCGGACCGACGCCTCGGCGAGCAGCAGCCGCAGCGGTACGCCGGTCCACTCGGCAGTGCTCACGGCCTCGACGAGCCAGGGCTGGCTGACCGGCCGGGGGCTCAGCAGGGCCCGCCCGTTGCCGGCGCACTCCAGCGTGACCCGGGTGGTCACGCGCGGGAACGACGCGAGGTCGGCCGGGGCGAGGCTCAGCGGGCGCCGGACCCGGCCGTCGACGGTCAGCCGCCAGGGCGTTCCCTCGGGGACGTACGGGATGTCGTAGTGCGTGAGCACATAGTGCAGGCCCGGCGGGGTGAGGTCGTGGCGCAGGGTCTCCAGCGGCTAACCGTGGTTGCGCGCGGCGAGCGCCAGCTCGTCCGGGCCGACGCCCTCACCGGGGCCGGCCAGCCGGGCCGGTGCGCTCACGTCGGCGAGTCGGTGACCCATGACCACCATTATCCGCGCGGGCCGGGCGGGCCGCCCTCCCGGACGGCGCCCGATCGGACGGTTGCCCGCTCACCCTTCCGGAAGGGGCCCACCGGCTGCCAGACTCCTGAGGTGCCCGACTACGACATGCTCGTCATCGGATCCGGACCGGGCGGCCAGAAGGCCGCCATCGCCGCCGCCAAGCTCGGCCGTCGCGTCGCGGTCGTGGACCGCCCCGACATGGTCGGCGGCGTCTCCCTCCACACCGGGACCATCCCGTCCAAGACCATGCGCGAGGCGGTGCTCTACCTCACCGGCCTCACCCAGCGCGATCTGTACGGTCAGAGCTACCGGCTCAAGGACGACATCACCGTCGCCGACCTGACCTCGCGCACCCGGCACGTGGTGGGCCGCGAGGTCGACGTCATCCGCAGCCAGCTCTCCCGCAACCAGGTCTCCCTGTACGCCGGCGTCGGCCGCTTCGTCGACCCGCACACGGTCGCCCTGCGCGAGGTCACCGGCCAGGAACGGCTGCTCACCGCCGAGCACGTCGTCATCGCCACCGGCACCCGGCCCGCGCGGCCCGCCAGTGTGGAGTTCGACGGGCAGACGATCATGGACTCGGACAACGTCCTGTCGCTGGAACGGGTCCCGCGGTCCATGGTGATCGTCGGGGCCGGGGTGATCGGCATGGAGTACGCGTCGATGTTCGCCGCGCTCGGCAGCAAGGTCACCGTGGTCGAGAAGCGCCCGGGGATGCTCGACATGTGCGACGTCGAGGTCATCGAGTCACTGAAGTACCACCTGCGGGACCTCGCGGTGACGTTCCGCTTCGGCGAGACGGTCGCCGCGGTGGAGCGGCACGCCCGCGGCACGCTCACCGTCCTGGAGAGCGGCAAGAAGATACCGGCCGACGCCGTGATGTACTCGGCGGGCCGGCAGGGCCTCACCGACGAACTGGACCTCGCCAAGGCCGGGCTGGGCGCGGACGCCCGCGGCCGGATCACGGTGGACGAGCACTACCGCACCGAGGTGCCGCACATCTACGCGGTCGGCGACGTCATCGGGTTCCCCGCGCTGGCGGCCACCTCGATGGAACAGGGGCGGGCGGCCGCGTACCACGCGTGCGGGGAGCCCGTCGGCCGGACGCACCACCTCCAGCCGATCGGGATCTACACCATCCCGGAGATCAGCTTCATCGGCCGGACCGAGGACCAGCTGACGGAGGACCGGGTGCCGTTCGAGGTCGGCATCTCCCGCTACCGCGAGCTGGCCCGCGGGCAGATCATCGGCGACTCGCACGGCATGCTGAAGCTGCTCGTCTCCCCCGAGGACCGCACCCTGCTGGGGGTCCACTGCTTCGGCACGGGCGCGACCGAACTCATCCACATCGGCCAGTCGGTGATGGGGTGCGGCGGGACCGTCGACTACCTGGTCAACGCGGTGTTCAACTACCCGACACTCGCGGAGTCCTACAAGGTGGCCGCCCTCGACGCCACGAACCGGCTGCGGCAGATCGACCACATCGTGGACTGAGGGGTCTGGGCGGTCTGAGGAGTCTGAGCGGCCTGAGCGGCAGCCGGCGCCTACAGCTCCTCGTCGTCCACCACATGCATCGCGGCCTCCTCGGCGCCGGCCGCCCCGGCGTCGATGCCCACGTCGCTCGCGACCTCCTCCTTCACGGCGTCGGTGTGCGCGCCCTCGTCCGGGGCGACCAGGCGGCCGGCCCGCTCGTCGCCCGCCTCCGGGTCGACGGGTTCGCCCTCGCCGCCGGACAGGTCGCCGATGTCGTCGCCGGCGGGCAGCCCGACGTCCGGGACCTCCTCGGCGAGCCGCTGGTCGAGGCTCTCGCCCTCGTGCTGCTCGGCCGCGGTGGTGCCGTACTTGGTCACGCCGAGCGGCTTCTCCGGCGGTGAGTAGCCCTCGTCCAGGGTGTCGTCGTACGTCCGCTCGTCAAGGGCGTCCTGCATGTCGAGCGGCGCCCCGTCCTCCTGCTCCTCGTTGCCGCCGATGGGCTGGTACGCGTCGTCGGCCATCGGCTCGGGGGTGTTCTCGCCCATGCCTACCTCCCTCACTCAGGCGCGGCGACTGTCGTGCCCGCGCGTGTCCTGAACCGCGTTTCCCGCAGGGCCGTGTCCAACCCAGGAAGATCCCCGACGCCCCCGTACGGCCGCCCACTTGTGGCTATCATCTCTCGCACACACCGCGTGACCACCCTGCGACGCAACGGCGTACAGTGTCCGCCACTCCCATGTCGGCCGCCCCGGCCCGAGGTCATCCCTTGGAGGCTCGTGGCGTTGTCCCACCCCCCACACTCTTTACGGCGCCGGGGCCGGGGTCCCGTGCGCCGTGCACGACGGAAAGCGGCGCAGCCATGAGCAACCCCAGGGGCAGAGGGCTCCAGGCCAACGCCCTCGGCACCTTCGAGACCGTGGTGATGGCGGTCGCGGGCAGTGCCCCGGCGTACTCGATCGCCGCGACCACCGCGGTCCTGGTGGGCGCGGTGGGGCTGGCCAGCCCCGCCGCGCTGCTGTACTGCGCGATACCCATGCTGGGCATCGCGCTCGCCTTCAGCCGGCTCAACCGGATCGCCGTGCACGCCGGGGCCGGATACTCCTGGGTCGGGCGCACCCTGCATCCCTTCCTGGGCTTCCTCAGCGGCTGGGCGCTGGTCGTCTCGGCGACGATCTTCATGGTGGCGGGGTCGCTGCCGGCCGGTGCGATGACGCTGGCCCTCTTCGACGAGGGGCTCGCCCACGACACCGCGCTGTCCACACTGGTGGGCGCCTGCTGGTTCCTGGTCATGCTTCTGGTGGTGCTGGGCGGGGCCCGGCTCACCGTGCGGGCCCAGTTCGTGCTGACCGGGGCCGAACTGCTCATCCTGGGGCTGTTCGCGGTGCTCGCCCTGTTCCGCGCCGACGGGGCCCGCGCGTTCGACTGGTCCTGGCTGGGCTTCGGGCACTTCGACGGCCTCGCCGGGTTCGCCTCCGGGGCGCTGATCGCCGCGTTCTACTACTGGGGCTGGGACGTCGCGAGCAACCTCAGCGAGGAGACCCGGGACAGCCGCCGGACGACGGGGCTCGCCGGTCTGGTCGGGGTCGGCATCGTCTTCCTGCTGTTCGAGGTCTTCACCATCGCGGTCAACGTCCTCCTGTCGTCCCGGCAGATCCGGGAGAACGACGCGAACCTGCTGGCGGTGCTCGGCGAGGAGGTGTGGCCGGGCTGGGGCGGCAAGGTGCTGATCGGGGCGGTGATGCTCTCCACCGTCGCCACCCTGGAGACCACGCTGATCCAGGTGACGCGCTCCCTGTTCGCGATGGGCCGGGACCGGACGATGCCCGCCGCGCTCGGCCGGGTGCACCGGCGCTGGAACACGCCCTGGGTGGCGATCGCGGTCGTCGGGGTGGTGGCACCGGCGATGTTCGTCGCGTCCAACCTCCTCGGCACGGTGGGCGACATCCTCCACGAGGCGATCGCCGCGATAGGACTGCAGATCGCCGTCTACTACGGCCTGACGGGACTCGCGGCGGTCGTCGCCTACCGCGGGCTGCTGCTCAGGTCGGTGCGGGACTTCCTGCTCGGCGGGGTGTGGCCGCTGTTCGGGTCGCTGTTCATGTTCGCGATCCTCATCGAGTCGCTGGGCGAGCTGAGCGGCTGCGCGATCGCCATCGGCATCGGCGGTCTGGCGGCCGGCGCGATCCCCATGGTCTGGTACTGGCGGCAGGGCAGCGACTACTACCGGCCGGCCGCGCTGGACGCCACGCGGACCGTCGAGGCGGACTACGTGCCCGCCGCCCGTGACGGCTCCTCCTCCCTCGTCCACGAGGGCTCTCCCACCGACTTCTGACGGAGGCCCAGGATGGCGCGAGGCGGATCCCGACGCGATCTCTCCCCCGACTTCGACCCCGACTGCGGCGACGCCGCCCTCACCCGCGCCCGTCAGGACATCGTCATCGGCCGCTGGCAGGGCCTGCGGGAGCTGCTGCGGGACACCGGCTCCGACTGGGCGTCCCGCGGGCACCGGGTCCGCTCGCTGGCGCAGGCGTGTGCGGCCAGTTCGACGGCGGAGTCCTGGCTGGCCGCCGAACCCCACGACGCCGACGCGCTCGTGCTGCGGGCGGCGACCGAGACGGCCCGGGCGTTCACCGTCGCCGTGACCGCCGGCCGGGGCGTCCCCGTCGACCAGCGGCGCGTCGACGCGGCGGTCCTGGCGTGCCTGCGGGCCACCGAGGCGCACCCGGAGGACCCGACGCCGTGGGTGTCGCTCATCTCCGTCGCGCGGCTGTATCCCTCGGGGGTGCGCCGGCGGGAACTGGGCCGCTGGTGGGACGAGTTGCACCGCCGCGACCCGTACAGCGTCGAGGGGCACCTGCAGGTGCTCCACTACTACTCGTCCCGGTGGCACGGCTCGCACGGCATGATGTACGACTTCGCCCGGGACGCCGCCGGGGTGGCGCCACCCGGCTGCCCGCTCCCGGTGCTGGTCCAGTACGCCCGGGTCGAGGAGTACCGCTACGCCCTGGACGCCAGTGGGGGGCAGCACGCCTCCATGGGGCTCGGCACGCACTGGAGCGGCGACGGCGCCGTCGGGGACGTCCGCCGCACCTGGGAGCGCTGGATCAGGGGACGCCCCGGGACCGCCGTGGCCCCGGCCGAGGTGCGCGACCTCAATCACCTGGCGCACGCCGCCTGTCAGGCGGGCGTCCACGACATCGCCGGGCCGCTGCTGCGGATGCTGGCCGGGCGCGCCACCCGCACTCCGTGGGCGTACACCGGCGATCCGGCCAAGCAGTTCGTGCGGTGGCGGCGCGAGATCGAGGTACGGGACTGACGGCTCACAGCGTCCGGCGCCGGACCAGCAGCGCCAGGACCAGCAGGCCCGGAACCAGCGGCAGCCACACCGTCAGCAGCCGGTAGCCGAGGACCGCGGAGGCGGCGGTGGCCGCCGGGGCCCCGGCCGTGGTGAGGGCGTAGGCGAGCACGGCGTCCAGGGAGCCGAGGCCGCCGGGCGTCGGCAGCAGCGCGGCCGCCCCGCTCGCCGCGAGGTACAGCACGGCCAGCCGGGCCGGGCCGAGGGTCAGCCCGACCGCCTGGGCGACGGCGGTGAGCGCGGCGCAGTGCCCCAGGACGTACCCGAGGGAGCCGCCCCACAGGGCCGCCGCCCGGGCCGGCCGGGCGTGGACGGCGACGCCGTGGCCGCGCAGCGCGGTCAGGACGGCGCGGCCCCGGGACCGTACGGTGGCGCTCAGCAGCAGGAGGCACAGGGCCGCCGCGCACAGGGCGGCCGGTACTCCCCCGCCGCCGCGCGGCAGACGCAGCACACCCGGGCAGGCCAGGACGAGGCCGGCGATCAGGAGCGCCCGTACGGCCACCCCGGCGGTGCCCTTGACGGCCAGCGCGGTGGCGGCGTGGGCGAGCGTCAGGCCGGCCCGCACGAGGTAGCGCAGGTTCACCGCGCCGGAGCCGAGTCCGGCGGGCAGCACATGGCCCGCGGCGGACGCGGCGAACTGGGCACCCACCAGGGCCGTGGGCGGCAGTCGCCGCAGCACGGCACCCTGCTGGGCGAGCGCCGCGCACGGCCAGGTGGTCAGGGTGGCCGCGGCGGCCGCGAGCAGCCAGGCCCGGTCGGCGGTGGCGAGCCGGACGGCGCCGGTGTGCAGCACCGGCCAGTGGCGCCCGGCCAGCCACACCACGGCCGGCAGGACGGCGAGGGTGAGGGCGGTGTGCGCGTAGGCGCGTGCGCGCCGGGCGGGGGTGAGGGCCGGGTCCGGCGTCATCCGGATCCGCCCGCGCCCGGGAGCGGGGCGATGCGGGCGTCCAGGCGGGGCAGGCGGTGCAGTTCCCAAGTGCGGGCGTACGCGGGGCCGTTGCCGCGGCGCGGGCTGAGGACCGCGACGGGGGTGCGGCGGGCGGTGTCCAGGATCGCGGCCTCGGAGGTGTCGGCATTGTGGCCGCTGACGGCGCCGGAGGCGCAGCCGGTGTAGAAGGCGATGGGGATGGACTGCTCCCCGGCGAGCAGGCAGGGCGGGCGTACGCCGAGCCGGTGGAGCTCGGTGGCCGAGCGGGCCCAGGCGAGCCGGGCCTCGGTGGTGCGGTCCACGGTGCTGTCCAGGACGGCGAACTGCACGCCCAGGTGACCGGCGAGCGCCAGCCCGATCACGGCGAGGGCCACCGGGCGCCGGCGCCCGTCCCTGCCCACGGCCAGGTGGAACAGCGCGTCCACGACCGGGATGGCGAGCAGCGCGTAGGCGGGCAGCAGGAAGCGGGGGGCGGCGTAGCCGATGAGGAACAGATAGGGGACGGCGGCCGTGGTGGCGCAGGCCAGCGGGAGCAGGGTGCGCCGGGTGCGGCCGGAGCGGACGGCGACGAAGAGGGCGTAGCCGGCGAGCACCGGGAGCGTGAGCCACCAGGCGTAGATGCCCGGGTGGGGGAGTTCGCCGCCGCAGGGCCGGCACAGGGCGGATCCCATGAGGCTGCGCATCTGGTCGTCGACGGCGATGTTCCAGCCCAGGTCGCCCTGGATGCGGGACGCCTCGTTGAGCCGTTCGCGCAGTCCGCCGAAGGCGAGGAACGCCTCGACGACCCACTCGACGCCCCCGGCGGCCAGGCCCCCGGCGAGTGCGGCCCCGAGCCGCCAGTGGCGCCGGACGGCCACGAGGACGAGCAGCGGCAGCGTCACCCACACGGCGTCCGTGGGCCGCATCCAGGCCATCAGCGCGGCGCCGCCGACGACACCCCACAGGGCGGGGGTGTCGAAGCGGTCGGCGCGGACCCGCAGGAAGCAGCCGACGCAGATCAGCGCGCCGAACGCGACCCAGAGGTTGGGCATGGCCTGCGGGCCGTAGAACATCGTGATCCACAGGGTGACGAAGAAGGCGCCGGCGCCGGCCAGGACCCGGGCCGGGAACAGTCCGCGCCATACCCGCAGGGCCACGTACAGGCCGAGCCCGGACAGGACGGCGAGGTAGACGCGGAGCAGGATCGTGGACGACGACCAGGAGGCGACGGGCCACACCAGCAGGGAGACGCCGCGCGAGCGGGGGGCGCTGAAGAAGGCGGCGGGCGTGTCGGCGGAGACCTGGCTGACGTAGACGATCTCGTCCCAGCCCAGGCCCATGGCGGGGCCCACGAGCAGGAGTTGCGCGACGGTGAAGGCGCCGGCCACGGCCGCGAGCAGGAGGTCGCCGTGCAGCCGCCGCGGCCGGCCGGCCCCGGTCCGCTGATCGGGCCGTCCCGCGCTCATGAGCATGGGCTTGGTGCCGTGCGCCATCGATCACCCCTCACCCCCGCGCGTCGCGGGTCTTCTGGCCCCGCGGCCGGGCGGGTGGCGCGGGGAGCCGAAAAGATTAAAAACATCGACAAACTAACCCGCACCGGGCATGGGTGGGGGGTGGGTTCCGCCAGGTGCCGCACGGATGGCGCGTCCGCCCCGGTCAGCGCGCCCACCGGGGGTGGACCGACGCCACCCGGATGCCACACTCTGCTGTGTGGCTCCGACCTTCGCAGACCTCCTCGACCGCGCCCGATCCCTGGCCGACGGGGGCGGCCGTGCCGTCCTGGGCATCGCGGGCAGCCCCGGGGCGGGCAAGACGACCCTGGCCGAGACCCTGGTGCGGGAACTGAACGGAACAGGCGATCCCTGGGTGGCCCATGTGCCCATGGACGGCTTCCACCTCGCCGACTCCGAGCTCGAACGGCTCGGCCGCCGCGACCGCAAGGGCGCCCCGGACACCTTCGACGCGGCCGGGTACGCGGCCCTGCTGCGGCGGGTGCGCGAGGAGACCGGCGACGGCACCGTCTACGCCCCCTGGTTCGAACGGGTCCTGGAGCAGCCGATCGCCGGTGCCGTGCCGGTGGAGCCCACGGCCCGGCTGGTCGTCACCGAGGGGAACTACCTGCTGCTGGAGACGGGCGCCTGGGCGCTCGTGCGGCCCCAGCTGGACGAGGTGTGGTTCTGCGAGCTGGAGGAGCGGGAACGGCTGCGCCGGCTGATCGCCCGTCACGAGCGGTTCGGCAAGACGCACGAGGAGGCGGTGGCCTGGGTGACACGCTCGGACCAGCGCAACGCGGAGCTGGTCGCCGCGACCCGGGACCGGGCCGACCTGGTGGTCCCGGCGACCGCCCTGCCCTCGTGACACCGCGCCAGGGTGAACCCGGGCCCCTCCCGCGCCGTACCCCTGGGCACGGCGGAAGGTCCGCCGGTACGACTCCCGAGGCAGGTGGCGTCACCCCGGGTCCGGGGCCGGCGGCACCCCGGAGCGGATGATGGCGCTCGAACAGAACCCGGTCGCGCTCACGTCACCGGTGCCGGAGGCGCCCTCCGGCACCGCCGGTGAACGGCCCTCGGGGAGACCGCGGTGGCTGCTGCCCCTGCTGGTGGTGCTGCTGCTCGGGCAGATGGCCGTGGCCATGGTGACGACGGCCGTACAGCAGACGCCGACGATCGACGAACCCGTCTACGTGGGCACGGCCGCCGAGTACCTGCACACGCACGAACTGGTCCACAACCCCGAGCACCCGCCGCTCGGCAAGCTCGTGATCGGGCTGGGGGTGGCGCTCGCCGATCCGCACCTGGACGCCCGATTCAGCGGCGACCAGGGCGAGTTGGGCCGGCACCTGCTGTACGGGTCGGGCAACGACCCGTGGCGGGTGATGCTGTTCGCACGGCTTCCCGTGATCGTCCTGACGCTGGCGTTCGGCTGGGTCGCCTTCGTCTTCGCCCGTGAACTCGCCGGTTCGCTCGCGGGGTTGGTGGCGCTCGGGCTGTACACCTTTTCGCCCGACCTGATCGCGCACGGTTCGCTCGCCACGCTGGACGTCCCGGCGGCCGGGTTCGTGCTCGTGTCCGCGTGGCTGGCGTGGCGGGCACGCCGCCGGCCGTGCCGGTACGTGCCGCTCGCCGGAGCGGCGCTCGGGGCGGCCCTCGCGACGAAGATGAGCACGCTCCCGGCCGTGCCCGTCCTGCTCGCGCTCACCGCGCTGTCGGTGTGGTCCGCGCGGCCGCCGTCACTGCCCCGGCGCCTGGCACTGCGCCGGGCGGCCGTGGCCGCCGGCGTCGTGGCGCTGGTCGCGGTCGCCGTCGTCTGGGTGTCCTACCTGCTGGTCGATCCGCGGCTGCGCTGGGACCCGGACCAGCCGGTGCCGGTCGTGCACGGCCTGCGGGGTCTGGCGGTGGACCTGCTGCCGTTCCCCGAGTCCTACCGGGACGGCATGCGCGTCCAGTTCGCCTTCGAGAACCACCCCTGGCAGGGCTTCCTGTTCGGCCGGCTCTACACCGGGGCGCTCTGGTACTACCTGCCCGCCGCGCTGCTCGTGAAGACGCCGCTCGGCATGCTCGCGCTCGGGGCGGCGGGCACGGCGGCGGCGCTCGCGGTACGGCGGCTGCGGCCGGCGGCGCCCTATCTGCTGGTGCCCGCCGCCGTGCTGCTGGCCGCGGCGATGCTCGGCGCGCGCAACTTCGGGACGCGGTACGCCTTGTTCGTGCCGATGTTCCTGGCCGTGGCCGCGGGATGCGCGCTCGTCGTACGACGGCGGTGGGTCACGGCCGGGGTGGCGGCGCTGGTGGCGTTCGTCGCGGTCAGTTCGCTGCGGACGTTCCCCTACTATCTCCCCTACTCCAACGAGGCGTTCGGCGGTCCGGCGCAGACCCGGCTGCAGCTGCACGACTCGAACGTGGACTGGGGCCAGGATCTGGGACGGCTGGCCGACCGGCTGCGCGAGCGGTACCCGCACGAGCGGGTCTGGCTGGTCTACAAGGGCAGCGGGGTGCCGTCGTACTACGGCATCCGGTCCCGCGATCCGCGCGAGGTGCCGCCGCACGAGGTGCGCGGACTGCTCGTCGTGTCCGACTCGGCGGCGGCCAAGGCGACCGGCCGGCTGGCCCTGCTGATCGCCGGCAGTCGCCCCGTCGATACGGTCGGACACTCGATCACCCTCTACCGGCGGTGAGCGGGCGCCCGTTCGATCCCTGGTCACCACGGTGTGTGGGCTATGTTGAGGCACTGTGGAAGACAAAGGAGGCACACCTTCGCCCTCGCCCCAGCAGGCGCGCGCGCAGGCGTCCGCGATCACCTCGGGAAAGACCGCTCCGGAAGCGGAGGCTTCCCCGACTTCCCAGCTCAGGACCCTCTTCGACCAGCCCAGACTGTCGCCCGGGCAGCGCCGGATCGCCCAGTACCTGATCGAGCACCTCACGGAGGCGGCGTTCCTGTCGATCACCGATCTCGCGGAGCGGGCCGGGGTCAGCCAGCCGTCGGTGACGCGGTTCGCCGCGGCGGTGGGCTTCAGCGGTTACCCGGCGCTGCGGGAGAAGCTGCAGTCGATCGCCCTGGGGACGTTCGCGGGCGGTCCCGCGTCCGAGGAGAACGGCGCCAACGAGCTGCAGGCCGCCGTGGACGCCGAGATCGAGAACCTGGAGAACCTGCGGCGGGACTTCGTCGACCCCGACGAGGTGATCGACGTCGGCCGCAAGCTGTCCCGCTCCACGCCGCTGACCATCCTCGGGCTGCGCATCTCCGCCTCCCTCGCCGAGTACTTCGCCTACGCGGCCCGACGTATCCACCCCGACGTACGGCTGGTCACCCGGGGCGGCAGTGTCGCCTACGACGCCCTGCTCCAGTCGCGCGAGGCCGGCGGCACCTGGGTGCTGGCGTTCTCGATGCCCCGGCACGCCCAGGAGACGCTCACCGCGGTGCAGGTGGCGCGCAGCGCCGGCCTGAAGATCGCCCTCGTCACCGATCTCGCGCTCGGCCCGGTGGCGGACGCCGCCGACGTCGTCTTCGCCACGGGCACCGGCTCCCGCCTGGTCTTCGACTCCTACGCGGCGCCCGGCGTGATGGCGGCAGCGCTGCTCCAGGCCATGACCGACGCCGATCCGGAGCGCACCCAGGGGCGCCTGGAGGACTACGAGCAGATCTCCGAGGAACACCAGTTCTTCCTGCGGGACTGACCGGTCCGCTCTCCCACCACACCTGCCGAACCACGGCACACGGGCAGCCTTCACTTCAAATCACGCATGAATGTTTTCATACGCCTTGCAAACCAGACGGCATATATAAATACTGCACACGCATCACCCGCCCGACAGAAGGCAGCCGGTCCGCTCATGCACACGTCGTCCCATCCGTCGTGTGCGTCCCGGCAGCCGCGTCGGGCTCCACAACGAACAGCGCCTGCCGCCGTCTCCTACCCGCGTCGGCGCACGGGCTGTTCGGTCGGGCACCGCCTGCGCGCGTGCCCGGTGGCGGCGGCCCCGGTCATCCCCTAGGCCGGGGCCGCGCCGAAAACCCGTCGGACACCCCGGACGACGCCGCACACCCGTGGAAGCGATGATCATGCCCCTGACGACGACGCGCATCAGCCCGGACTGGCCGTGCCAGGTCAAGACCCCCGGCTCCTACGACTGGGAACGCTCCGCGGCCAAGTGGCTGCGCGACCTCGTGCCGGCCCGCTACGCCAGCTACCCCGCGCTGATCCGCCACCCCGTCCTGCTGGCCCGGCACGCGCAGATCCAGGTGCAGCACGAGATCCGGGTCGCCCGCACCGCGCTGCAGACCGCCCGGGCCGACCTGCCGGCGCTGGGCCTTCCCGAGTCGGTCATCGAGCACACCATCAAGATGTACGCGGCCGAGGTCATGCAGCTGCAGCACATCGCGCGCAGTGTCCGCGCGGTGTCGCAGGCGCTGGTCGAGCGCGGGCGCTGACGCGGCGGCGGGTCACCGGTCAGCGCTCCTCGCCGCGTGCCGCGCAGCTGACCTCCGCCGACGGCGAGGCGTCCGACGCGGTCGCCGCCAGGAAGCCGAAGGTGACGCTCGCGCCCGGTTCGAGGCTGCCGTTCCAGTCCGCGTTGGCGACGGTCGCCGAGCCGTCGGCCCCGGTGGACAGCGTGCCGTCCCAGACCTGGGTCAGCCGGGCGCCGCCGGCCGGTACGACCGTCGCCGTCCAGGCCGAGACGGCCGCGGACGGGGCACCGGTCACCGTCACCTCCCCCTGGAAGCCGCCCTGCCAGCTGGAGACGGTCCGGAAGGACGCCGTGCAGCCCGCGTCGGCTCCGGGCGCGTCCCCGCCGGCTGCCTCGGACGCTGGGGCGGAGGGCTTCGCGGACACGGCGGGTTCCCGGGCCGCCCCGCTGCCGCCGTCGTCGCGTCCCGTCAGCAGGAGGGCCCCGCCGAAGCCGAGGACCGCCGCGGCCGTCACGGTCACCGCGAGGGCGGTACGGCGAAAGCCCGCGCCGTGCGCGACCGGAGCGGGAGCGGCGCCGCCGTACGGGACGGTCCCACCGTCCCCGGGGACGGCCGGCAGCTCCTGGGTGGCGTCGTCGGCGCCGGGGGCGGGCCGGGGCAGCGCCACCGTCTCGTACCCTCGGCCGACGTCCTCCTCCCACTCGCGGAAGAGTTCCGCGAGCGCGTCGGTACGGCGTGGGCGCAGGACGTGGATCGGTTCCAGGGCCGGTCCTTCGCCGGGTTCCGCGGGGTCGGGCTGGGTGGGCACACCGCTCTCCTTCCGTCCCGTCGTGCACGGGTGGGCCAATCCCCGGGAAGAGATACGGCGGTGCCGCCCCGCCGGTTCAGGCGCCCGCCGGAGCGGAACCGGTGACGAAACGGCGCAGCGACTCCTTCATGGCGGTGACGAAGGCGTCCCGCCGGGTGTCGTCCACGGCGTCCAGGGAGAGGTAGGGGTTGAGGTCCTCCAGCTCCACCAGCAGCAGGGCGCCGTCCGGGGCACGGCAGGCGTCGACGCGCTGGATACCGTGCCCGATGGTGTTCCACTCGACGAAGCGCCGGGCGAAGTCCAGGTCGGCGGCGCTCGGTTCGTACGGTTCGAGCTGCCAGCGCCGGTCGGTGTGCGGCGCGTACAGGGCGTACTGGAAGGCGTCGTCGACGAAGTAGAACGACACCTCGTAGGCGAAGTCGACGTGCGGCTGCACCAGGACGGTTCCGTCGGCGGCCTGGCGTGCCTCGGCCTTGGAGACCGTCCGCAGCCCGATGGAGTCGGCGCCCAGCTTGGGCTTGACCACGTACCGCCCGGCGCCGGGCAGCAGGTGCAGGTCCTCGGCCCGGTCCACGGTGGGGATGACCGGGAACCCGGCGGCGGTCAGGTCGAGCAGGTACTGCTTGCCCGCCATGTCCCCTTTGCCGGTGAGCGGGTTGTACACGCGGGTCCCGGCGGCGAGCGCGCGGCGCCGGAAGTCGTCGTACACGTCCTGGTAGCCGAGGACAGGGCCGCTGTTGCGGACGACGACCGCGTCGAAGGCGTCCATCAGCGCCGCCGCGTCGCGGGGGTGGCACAGCGCCAGGTCGAAGTCCTCGCGCAGCCGGGAGGTGAGATGGATGTCCTCGTCGCAGTAGCGGCGCCCGCGGGCCGGGTACGCGAGGTCGCTGACGTACAGGACGCGGGGACGGGCGGCTGGCATGCGGGGCTCCTGGGGCTGCGGTGGCAGCCGATCGTAAGCGGAGCCCCGATGTCCGGACAAACGTCGGACGGGGCTGTCCCGGGCCGGGGGCGCTCTGCCCTCGGCCGATCTGCCGCAGGCAGAGAAAGCCACCGGTGGCACCCGGCCCGGCCGACAGTGGGAGGCGACGGCATCCCATCACCGAGGAGGACCGATGACCCCACCTGTCACGCTCACGCCCCGCGCGGAGGAGGGCGAGACCCCGCCGACCCGGTTCGACGACCAACTCGCCTCCCAACTGCTGGGCCAGCGCATCGTGTTGCTGGGCACCGAGGTCACCGAGGCGTCCGCCAACCGGGTCTGCGCCCAGCTGCTCCTGCTGTCGGCGGAGGACCCGCGCACCGACATCAGCCTGTACATCAACAGCCCGGGCGGCTCGGTCCACGCGGGCCTGGCCATCTACGACACGATGCGGCTCATCCCGAACGACGTCTCGACGCTCGCGATGGGCTTCGCGGCCAGCATGGGCCAGTTCCTGCTGAGCGTCGGCACGGCGGGCAAGCGGTACGCGCTGCCGAACGCGCGGATCATGATGCACCAGCCGTCGGCGGGCATCGGGGGACCGCCGCGGACATCGAGATCCAGGCGGACAACCTGGAGTTCACCAAGCGGACCGTCGAGCGGATCACCGCCGAGCACACCGGCCAGACCCCGGAGACCATCTCCCGGGACGGGGACCGCGACCGCTGGTTCACGGCCGAGCAGGCCAGGGAGTACGGCATGGTGGACCGGGTCCTGGAGTCCCTCGCGGACGTCCGCCCGGCCGCGTCCAGGCGACGGATGGGGCTGTGATCATGGGGAACTACACGATTCCGTACGTCACGGAGCGCACCGCGCACGGCGAACGGTCCTCCGACGTGTTCAGCCGGCTGCTGTCCGAGCGGATCATCTTCCTCGGCACCGAGATCGACGACGGCGTCGCCAACGTCGTCATCGCGCAGCTCCTGCACCTGGAGTCGTCGGCGCCGGAGAGCGAGATCTCGCTCTACATCAACTCCCCGGGCGGCTCGTACACCTCGCTCATGGCGATCTACGACACCATGACGTACGTCCAGGCGCCGATCTCCACGTTCTGCGTGGGACAGGCGGCCTCGACGGCCGCCGTGCTGCTGGCCGGAGGGGACCCGGGCCGGCGGTTCGTACTGGAGCACGCCCGGGTCCTGCTGGGCCAGCCCGCGACCGGCGGCAGCCGGGGCGTGGTGTCCGACCTGGCCCTCCAGGCCAAGGAGATGGTCCGCATCCGCTCGCAGGTCGAGGAGGTGCTGGCGCGGCACACCCACCACGACCTCACGACGCTGCGCGCGGACATGGACCGCGACAAGGTGTTCACGGCGCCGGAGGCCGTCGCGTACGGGCTGGCCGACGAGGTGGTGAGCCGGCGCCTCGTGCGGGTCTGAGGCGCCGGCCCCGCGTCACGCGGCCAGGCACAGCCCGTCGTAGGGCGAGCCGGTCCGGCCGCGTCCGGACGGGGGCACCCGGCGGGAGGTGACCCGGGTGAGCTCGGTCTGGACGAGCGTCAGCAGGTCGCCCAGACCGAGGCCCAGGGCGCGGGCGGCGGCCGCGAGGACCTCGGAGGAGGCCTCCTTGCGGCCGCGCTCGACCTCGGAGAGATAGGGCATGGAGATCCTGGCCGCGTCGGCCACGTCCTTGAGCGTGCGCTCCTGGGCGAGGCGTTCGCGGCGCAGGACGTCGCCGACCAGGTCGCGCCACAGGGGCTCCCTGGGCGCGGCCGCCGGTGGCGCGGCGGTGCCGGGCGCGGTGGACGGCCGGGCGGGCGCGGGGCGTTCGGACGGGGGGCGGGTCGTCCCCGGGCGTACGGCGGCCGGACGCTGGACCGCTCGGCGCAGGGGGATGACGCGGGCTTCGTTCGGCGCTTGTTCGCTCACCGTCCCAGCCTAGGAGCCGGGGGCGTCAGGGGAAGATGAGCGCGTTCCGCCCTGGACGAAATCGGGCGGGGCGCCCGTCACTCGGCGCCGAGGCGCATGACCGCGCGGACACGCTTGCCGACCGGGACGCGTTCCACGACGACCTCGGTGGCCAGCGCGTGGACGATCTCCAGTCCGTGCCGGCCGATGCGTTCGGGGTCCTTGGGGAAGCGGCGGGGCAGCGCGGAGCTGCTGTCGTACACGCAGATCGACACCGTGTCGTCGGTGCCCTCGAGGTCCAGGATGTACGGGCCGTTGCTGTGCCGGTCGGCGTTGGTGACCAGCTCGCTGACCACGAGAAGCACCTGTTCCTCCACCGGCCGCCCGATGGTGGCGCACCATTCGGTCCTGAGCCGGCCGAGGAACAGCGCGGCGAAGGACCGCGCCTCGGCGATGCAGCCCTGTTCCCCGCTGAAGTGCGCCGTGCGCCGCAGCGGCTCCACGGGCACGTCGAAACCAGTCGGAATCACTGCCTCGTCCACGTGGTCGATCATCGTTTCTCTCTCGGTAGCCGGCACCGCCGGACACTACTTCACCAGTCCTCGTACCCAGTGCGGCGCCGTGCAGTCCAACCTCGTGACGCGCCGTACGTCACAGCGGCGACGAAGCCGTCTCCGGTCCCCGTGGAGGCGGAGCCCGTGGTGGTCGCACCGCCCGTCCGGGGGCGGCTCGGACGTCGTGGTCCCGGGCTCGGGGGGTCGGCTCTGTGCTCCGGCTCACCGGGGCTCGCAAGCCGACGCGGACGGCCCTCCCGGCGGGCGAGGCACCTGGGTGCTGCTTAGCGTGGGCAGCGTGAGCGCGCAGACCCCCTCCCGCCCGGCCGTCGCCGCCCACGGCTGGGTGCAGGCCCTCGTCGTGGTCCTGGCCACGGCCGTCGCCATGGGGGTGGTCGCGGCGCTGGGCCTGTGGGCGGCCGGGGCCGCGGACCTGCCGGACGGTGCCTTCCCCCGGGTGGTCGCCGCGACCTTGGTCACGGCGGTGGGCGGCACGGTCGAACTCACCGGCAGCGCCGGGGGTCTGGCCTCGTCCGACGCCGAGCTGACGGTGATCCCGCTGTCCGTGACGCTCACCGGGGCGCTGGTCGTGGCGGCCGGGTTCCTGCGGCCGCTGCGGCACCGGGCGGTCGCGGGCGCCGGGGAACTGGCGGGCTGGGCGGCCCGGATCGCCGTCCTGTGGGTCCTGGCCATGCTGGCCCTGTCCTTCGGGGCGCGCCAGACCTTCACCCTGTCCCTGGGCGACCTCGGCGAGGACGCGCTCGGCGATCTGGGGGAGCTGTTCGGCATCGAACCCGAGGTCGGCTTCACGACGGACGTGGCGCTGAGCGTCTTCTTCGGCACGCTGTGGCTGCTGGGCGTGCTGGTGCTGGCGCTGCTGGTCGCGCGCGGCGCCCCGCTGCCGGCCCGGCTGCTGCGTTTCCAGGAGTCGGTGCGGCCGGCCGCGTACGCGATGGTGGTGCTGCTGCTGGCGTACGTGGTGCTGGGCCTCGTGATCGGCCTGGTGGTGGCGGCGACGCGCGGCCATGTGGCGGAGACGTTCGCGGTGCTGCTGCTCGGGCTGCCGAACCTGGCGTGGCCGGCGCTGACGATCGGGCTCGGCGCGACGTGGACCGGCCGCGTGGAGGGGCCGTTCGGGCTGCCCATGCCGCAGGTCCTCGACGAGGTGCTGCGCGGCCGGGACGTGTCCGAGGTGAACCTGGGCACGCTCGCCGAGCAGGACGTCCGGATGTGGTGGCTGCTCGTCGTCGACGCCGTGCTGCTGCCGGCCGTCGCCGTCGTGATGGCCCGGCGCTCACCCGCCCGGGTGCGCCCCTGGCAGCACGCGCTGCGCATGGCGGTCGCGCTGGCGCTCACGGTGCTGATGATCTGCCTCGTCGGGCGGATCTCCGCGCACTACGGCCTGTCCATCCTCGGCATCGGCGACCTGGGCGGCGGCCTGGCCGGCGAGCTCTTCCTGAAGCCCCGGACCTGGGGCGCCCTCGGCCTGGCCCTGCTGTGGGGCCTGGTCACGGGGTTCCTCGGCGGCCTGCCGGCGCGGCGCCTGCGGCATCGCGGCGAGGTCCCGGCGACGACGGGGCCCGGGGTCCGGGGCTGAGGCGGCGGTGGACGTCGGGCGTCTGCCGAAGGGGGCGGGCGCCTGCCGGCACTCCGGATGCCCGCATGGGGGGTCCCGGCCCCAGCGGAGGCGCACCCTCGGGGAGTCCGTCGACGGGGCCGGCGTCGAGGGAGGTCTGGCGCCCCCCGGCACCGCGGAGAGCCTCGGCCGCCGCGAGGCGCTGGGCCCGAGCGCGCGGCATCGGTCGACTCACCGCCGGTGGGCGGGCCTCGCCTGATCGTCTCCGTCCGGGGGCGCCCTTCCGGGGGCTAGCCCACGGGCACGATCAGAGCGGGGACGGTGCGCTGCATGCGCAGGGCGTCCACCGACTCGGCGAGCAGTTCGTACTCGGTGGTGTCGTCGCTCACGGCGACCCGCACGAGCCGGCCCGCCGCCAACTCGTCGGCGATGAGCTCCTGTTGGTCCACGTCACCGCACCAGGCACGCAGCACGGCGGGGACGTCGGGCACGGTGTCGGCGACCGGGACGAGCGCAGCGGCGGGGATGCGCTCGGACTCCGGTCGCGGGTCTAATCGCTCGGCCATCCAGGACGCCCGGTCCCGCAGCCACCACAGGGCGAGGGCCAGGGTGGGCGCGCGGTAGGTACCGAGGGGTACGCCGATCCGCCGGCCGTCGCAGACGCCGTACGCGGTGACATGGCAAAGGAACTCGTCGTGCACGCAGCCTCCCCCGTGGTGCCGTGTTCGCCTGTCGGCGGACCTCGCTTCCCGTGCGGCTCGTGAGCGGTGTGTGAGCGCGCCGTCGCCCCACGTGAAGCACCCTCGCTGTCGAGTATGTTCAGTACTGAAACACTGTCACCATGACTTTCCGGCCAGTCTCCTGGCATATTCACGTCGGTCTTTGGCCTGAACCAGACGGAGACCTGGTCACCCTCCCGGATCCGGGACACGCGACAGCGCCCGCGGACCGGTCGAGGTCCGCGGGCGCTGTCGAAGCCCTCGGGGAGGGCGGGTTCAGCCCTTGATCACCGCGTCGATGCGGGCCAGTTCCTCCGCGTCGAAGTCCAGGTTGCGCGTCGCGGCGACGCTGTCCTCGATCTGGCGGGGGCTGCTCGCGCCGACCAGCGCCGAGGTGACCCGGCCGCCGCGCAGCACCCAGGCCAGCGCCATCTGGGCCAGCGTCTGGCCGCGGGACGTGGCGATCTCGTCCAGCGCGCGCAGTCGGCCGACCAGGTCCTCGGTGATGGCGTCGGAGTTCAGGAACGGGCTGTCGCTCGCCGCGCGCGACCCCTCGGGGATGCCGTCGAGGTAGCGGCCGGTCAGCAGGCCCTGCTCCAGCGGGGAGAAGACGATCGAGCCGACCTGGAGCTCGTCGAGCACGTCGAGCAGGCCCTCGTCCTCGGGGCGCCGGTCGAGCATCGAGTAGCGCGGCTGATGGATGAGGAGCGGGGTGCCCAGCTCGCCCAGGATGCGGGCGGCCTCGCGGGTCTGCTCCGCCGAGTAGTTGGAGATGCCGACGTACAGCGCCTTGCCCTGCTGCACCGCCGAGTGCAGCGCGCCCATCGTCTCCTCCATCGGAGTCTCCGGGTCGGGGCGGTGCGAGTAGAAGATGTCGACGTACTCCAGGCCCATCCGCTTCAGGCTCTGGTCGAGCGAGGACAGCAGGTACTTGCGCGAGCCCCACTCGCCGTACGGGCCGGGCCACATCAGATAGCCGGCCTTGGTCGAGATGATCAGCTCGTCCCGGTAGGGCGCGAAGTCCGCCTTCAGCGCCTCGCCGAACGCCGTCTCTGCGGCGCCGGGCGGCGGGCCGTAGTTGTTGGCCAGGTCGAAGTGGGTGACGCCCAGGTCGAAGGCGCGGCGCAGGATGGCGCGCTGGGTCTCGGCGGGGCGGTCGGGCCCGAAGTTGTGCCAGAGGCCGAGCGACAGCGCGGGGAGCTTGAGGCCGCTGCGTCCGGTGCGCCGGTAGGGCATGTCCGCGTAGCGGTCGGGGTGTGCGGTGTACAACGCGACTCCAGAGAGGTGGGCACACGGGGGGCGGCTCGCGTGAGACGCCGTTCCGGTCGCCGTCCATGCTGTCGCGACCTGCGGGCAGTGGTCCAACAGGTAAATCAGATGGGATTCAGCGGCTAGGCTGCTCAATCATGGAACTGCGCCATCTCCAGCACTTCGTGGCGGTCGCCGAGGACCAGCATTTCACCCGTGCGGCCGAACGCCTCATGGTGTCCCAGTCCGGTCTGTCGGCCTCCATCCGGACCCTGGAGCGAGAGCTGCAGACGCCGTTGTTCGTGCGGACGACCCGCCGGGTGACTCTCACCCCGGCCGGGCGGGCGCTGCTGTGCGAGGCGGAGCGCATCCTCGCGCAGGTGCGGGCCGCGCACGAGGCGGTGGCGGCGGTGCAGGGCGTGCTGCGCGGGATGCTCGCGCTCGGCTCCGAGCAGTGCATCGCCGGGGTGCATGTGGCGGGGCTGCTCGCGGCCTTCCGGCGTGCGCATCCGGACGTGGAGATCTGTCTGCGGCAGGCGGGCTCCGGCGCGCTCGCGGAGGAGGTCGCGGCCGGGCGCCTCGACCTCGCCTTCGCCGTGCGGACCGCCCAGGAGGAGACCGACCAGCTGCGGGCCGTACCGCTGACCAGCGAGCCCATGACCGTGCTGTGCCACCCGAGCCATCCGCTCGCCCTGGCCGGCGCCGCGGTCACCCCCGAGGACCTCGGCGGCGAGGTGTTCGTCGACTTCCACCCGGACTGGGGGCCGCGCCGGGCCACCGACAGCGTGTTCGCCGCCGCGGGGGTGCGCCGGACGGTCGCCCTGGAGGTCAACGACGTGCACGGCCTGCTGGACCTGGTCGACGAGAACCTGGGGATCGCCGTCGTACCGCGCCACTTCCGGCACAAGCGGCCGTCGCTCACGGCCCTGCCGGTCAAGGGCGCGGGCGACACCGTGTACCGGACGGTCGCCCTGCTGCCCCCGGAGCAGGCCACGAGTCCGGCCGCACGGGCGCTGATGGGGTTGCTGGATACCGGGGGCGCCTGACGCGGACATGCGCGATGGTGGACCCATGCATGCCAAGGACATCCTCATCGAGGCCTACGGCCGGATCCGCGAAGAGGTCCATGCGGCCGTGGAGGGCCTCGGCCCCGGCGAGCTCGGCACCCGCCCCTCCCCCGACGCCAACTCCATCGCCTGGCTGATCTGGCATCTCACCCGGATCCAGGACGACCACATCGCCGACGCCTTCGGGCTCGAGCAGGTGTGGCTGGCGCAGGACTGGCACCGCAAGTTCGGGCTCGACCTGCCGCCCCACGACACCGGCTACGGCCACACCCCGGAGAAGGTCGCCAAGGTCCAGGTGTCCTCCGGCGACCTGCTGACCGGCTACTACGACGCCGTGCACGAGCAGTCCCTGGGCGCGCTGCGGACCGTGACCGCCGAGGACCTGGAGCGGATCGTCGACGAGAACTGGGACCCGCCGGTCACCCTCGGGGTCCGGCTGGTCAGCGTCCTGTCCGACGATCTCCAGCACGTCGGACAGGCCGCCTACGTCCGCGGGCTCCTTCAGAGCGCGTAACCCGGGAGCACGACGTCCTCCAGGAGGGCCTTGCGCTCGTCGAACGGGATGAACGCGCTCTTGACGGCGTTCACGGTCACCGTGCGCAGGTCCTCGACCGTCCAGCCGGCCTCCTCGACCAGCAGTGCCATCTCGCGGGTCATCGTCGTGCCGGAGACGAGCCGGTTGTCGGTGTTGAGGGTGACCCGGAAGCCGAGGTCCTTGAGCGCGGTGATGGGGTGCCCGGCGATCGACGTGGCGGCACCGGTCTGCAGGTTGGACGTGGGGCACATCTCCAGGGCGATCCGGCGGTCACGCACCCAGCCGGCCAGTCGGCCGAGCTTGCCGTCGACGATGTCCTCGGTGATCCGTACGCCGTGGCCGATGCGCTGTGCGCCGCAGATCTGCACGGCCTGGTGGATGCTCGGCAGGCCGTGCGCCTCGCCGGCGTGGATGGTGAAGGGCACGCTCTCGCGGCGCAGGTGCTGGAACGCGTCGAGGTGGTCGGCGGCCGGGAAGCCGTCCTCGGCCCCGGCGATGTCGAAGCCGACGACGCCGGAGTCCCGGAAGGCGACGGCCAGGTCGGCGGCCTCGCGCACCCGGTCGAACATCCGCATGCCGCACAGCAGCGTGCCCACCCGCACGGGGGTGCCGGCCGCGGCAGCCTTGGCCATGCCGACGGCCAGACCCTCCTGGACGGTCTCCACGACCTCGGCCATGGTCAGCCCGCCCCGGGTGTTCAGCTCGGGGGCATAGCGCACCTCGCCGTAGACGACGCCGTCGGCGGCGAGGTCCAGGACGTACTCCTCGGCGGTGCGCAGCAGGCCCTCGCGGGTCTGCATCACGGCGAGGGTGTGCTCGAAGGTGGCTATGTAGCGGACCAGATCGCCGGAGTTGGCGGCCTCGAAGTACCAGGCGGCGAGCTCGTCGGGGTCGGTGGTGGGCAGGGTGTGCCCGATCTCCGCCGCGAGCTCCACCACGGTGGTGGGGCGCAGTCCGCCGTCGAGGTGGTCGTGCAGGACGGCCTTCGGGAGGCGGCGGATCACATCGGTGTCTACGCGCGTAGCGGTCATGGTGCGGTCTTTCTCGGTCGGGCGGGGTGCGATGGGGCGGGACGGGTCAGCCGGCGGGCTGGAGCAGGTCCCAGCGGTTGCCGTACAGGTCCTGGAAGACGGCGACGGAACCGTACGGTTCGTGCCGGGGCTCCTCCAGGAAGGTCACGCCGGCCGCGAGCATGCGGGCGTGGTCGCGGCCGAAGTCGTCGGTGTGCAGGAAGAACCCGACCCGTCCGCCGGTCTGGTCCCCGACGCGCGCCCGCTGGCCGTCCCCCTTGGCGCGGGCCAGCAGCAGTCCGGTGCCCTGGCCGTCCGGCGCCACGACGACCCAGCGGGAGCCGTCGGGGCGCGGGGCGTCCTCGACGAGCCGGAAACCGAGGGCGTCGGTGTAGAAGCGGATCGCCTCGTCGTAGTCGTCGACGACGAGGGTGACCAGGGCGAGATAGGACATCGGGGCCTTCCGGGACGGGTGGTCGACGGGAGAGGTTATACGTAAAACGTGGGCGGCGCCAGTCCCGGGAGGGGACGCGCCGGTGGGCGCGTGACGTGGGACCCGGCCCGGACGTCCAGGAGGGCGGCGGGCGTGCGGGCTCCCGCCCCGGGGCCGGCACACCCGCCGGCGAAGGCCCACCGGCGTGGCACTCCCCCGGGCAGAGACCGCACGGGTCTCAACTTCCCTGCCCGCGCCCCGCGTTCAGCCGGTCCAGCTCCGCCTCGGTCAGGCGCAGGGCGCCGGCGGCCACGTTCTCCCTCAGATGGCTGGGCTTCCCGGTGCCGGGGATGGCGAGGACGTGCGGTCCCTGGCTCAGGGTCCAGGCGATACGTATCTGGGCGGGGGTGACGCCGTGGGCCCGTGCGAGGGCCAGGACGTCCGCGTCGTGCGCGTCGGTCGCGCCCTGCTCCCCCACGTCTCCGGCCACCGTGTAGAAGGGCACGAACGCGATGCCCGCCGCGCCGCACAGGCGCAGCAGTTCGTCGGCGTCCGGGTCGGGCCGGTCGAGGGCGTAGCGGTTCTGGACGGCGACCACGGGGGCGATGGCCCGGGCCTCGGCGAGGTGGCGCGGCCGGACGGCGGAGATGCCGAGGTGGCGGACGAGTCCGGCCTCGCGCAGTTCGGCCAGGGCGCCGAAGTGCTCGGCGATGGAGTCCTGCCGCATACAGCGCAGGTACACGAGGTCCAGGTGGTCGCGGCCGAGCTGGCGGAGGTTCTCCTCGACGTGGCCGCGCAGCTGGTCGGGCCGGGCGGCGGTGCCCCATGCGCCGTCGTACTCGCGGTGGGGGCCGACCTTCGTGGCGATGACGAGGTCGTCGGCGTACGGCGACAGCGCGGTGTTGATGAGTTCGTTGGCGGAGCGCAGGGCGGAGAAGTAGAAGGCGGCCGTGTCGATGTGGTTCACGCCGAGTTCGACCGCGGTGCGCAGGACGGCGATCGAGCGGTCCCTCCGACTGGGGACGCCATGGTGGAAGGCGGCGCTGCCCGTCAGCCGCATCGCGCCGAAGCCGAGGCGGTTGACGGTGCGGTCGCCGAGATCCCAGGTGCCCGCGGCGTGCGCGGTGATCGCTTCGGTGGTCATCGGCGGAGTGTCGCACACGCCGCGGGACCCGGGAGGGCGCTCAGCAGTAGAGGTTGGCGCCGGGGGAGACGCCGAGGATCTGGGTGAAGCGCTGGTAGGCGTCGACGCGGCTCTGGACCTGGGCGGGGTTCTTGC
>NZ_JBHTWG010000040.1:0-59920 GCF_042792555.1 Streptomyces sp. NPDC056628 | reverse complement strand
ACGACCGTAGGCTCACCGCCCTCCCACACGGCGATCACCGAGTTCGTGGTACCCAGGTCGATACCCACTGCCTTCGCCATGAGGAACTCCTCCCGGTGCGGCGGCATGCGCCGCAGCTGCGGTCCGATCGTTCATGTATGAGCGGGACGTCCGCCGTCGCCGGTGGTCTCAAGCCCGCGGAGCAGCCGTACGGCCTCATCGGCCACCGATTCGTCCACGACGACTTCGTACCGGCTGGGCTGCATCGAGCGGACCGA
Organism: Streptomyces sp. NPDC056628; assembly: GCF_042792555.1. NCBI lineage: Bacteria > Bacillati > Actinomycetota > Actinomycetes > Kitasatosporales > Streptomycetaceae > Streptomyces > Streptomyces sp. NPDC056628. The sequence continues at coordinate 59,663 of NZ_JBHTWG010000040.1, read as the reverse complement.
GGCGAAGTCCCGGCGGCCGCCCTGCAGGGCGTACAGCAGCAGACCGAACAGCGCGCCCACGATCGCCCCGAAAATGAGGCCGTAGAGGGCGACGAGCAAGGCGGAGACGACCGGGTCCACCCAGTTCAGCAACCCGAAGATCCAGCCGATCAGCGCACCGGGAAGGGCCCCGCTCGCCGCACCGTGCAGGGCGGCCCGGCCGTAGTTCATACGTCCGACCACCTGCTCGACGAGGCGGACGTCCTGGCCGATGATGGCCACCCTCTCCACGGGAAACCCCTGGTCCGATAGGTGGTCGACGGCACGTTCGGCCTCCTGGTACGTCTCGTACGTGGCAACGGGCCTGCGCGGCTGCTCGGTCATCGCCCAGTCCTTCCTGCCGGTATGCACGGCGGCCCCAGCACGCCCCAGACTGGCGAACCGAGCAGCTCCACGCCTGCGCCCGGCAGGTCAAAGAACGACGGAGCCCGTCCCCCCACGAGCACGAGTGGAAACTCCGAAGACCTCGGGTGAGCCGGTCGCAAAGGGGTACGTGGAGTACGCCCACCTCCATGAGGGTTCGGGAAAGGGAGTGATCCCATGGTCGGCCGCTGGGCTCGGAACATGTCCCGAGGCCGTCCCGGCCACGAAGGAGGCCCCCCACGGAGCCGGGCGGGCGGTACCCGACGGCCTCGTGGGGAGGGTCCCGCCGGCACCTTCTCCACCCGGGCGACCCCGTCCCCCCACGAGCTGCTGTCAGTCGTCCGCGCCCTGTTCGACACCCGGAACGAGGGCGAGATCCTGCGCCTGGCCATGGACCACGTATCGGCCGTCGGCCCGTACAGGGCTGAGGCCGGATACCTCAGGATGAACGGCCAGCTGCTGCCCAGCCCGCAGAGCGGGCCGGACCACGCGTCGGTCGTCGACCGGACGGTGCGAGAGCTGACGGGACGGGACGGCCCCGTAGCCGTTCCCGGCCGGTCACGGGGTCGGGCACTGGCCCTGCACGGACCCGGTGGACTGTACGGCTACCTCGTGGTGACGTCTCGCTCCCGGCCCACCCTTGCTCAGCACTTCCTGCTCACCGTGCTGGTACGCCTCACCACCGCGGCCCTGTCGGTCGCCGCCGCGCACCGCCGCGAGCAGGAGGACGTGCTGGAGCTGCACCGGCTCCGACGGGAACGAGCAACCCTCCAGCAGCGGCTGATCTCCCTCGTGGTCAAGGCGGGATATGAGCGGGCCGTGCACGACGCGTTCGCCGAGGCAGCGGCCTCGGGCGGTGGCGAGGAGGCCGTCACCAGCGCACTGCATGACCTCACCGGACTTCCGGTGCTGGTGGAGGACCGCTTCGGCCGGCTGCGATCCTGGACCGGTCCCGGCCGGCCCGACCCCTATCCGGAACCGGATCCCGCACGCCATGAAGAGATGCTCCAGGAGGTCGCCCGAAGATGTGGGCCGGTGCGCGTCAAGGATCGACTGATCTCCCTGGTGCGCCCCCGCGGTGAGGTCCTCGGAGTGCTGGCCCTGGTCGACCCCGGGAACGAGGCCGACGAGTACACCGTGTTCGCTCTGGAGCATGCCGCCACGTCACTCGCCCTGGAGCTGTCGCATCTGCGCGACCTGGCGGAACTGGAGCTGCGGCTGCGCCGCGAACTGGTCGACGATCTTCTGGGGGGCACGGACGAGGCGAGCGCCTACGCCCGGTCCGAGGCATTCGGACACGACCTGCACCGCATCCAGTACGTGGTCGTCGTGCAGTGGAGGAGCCGGGCCGCGGACGACACTTTCGCGCGGACCGTGGGCCGGGCGGCTTCGGCCGTGGGTATGCCGTCACTCGTGACCCGGCGTTCCGACCACGTGGTCCTGGTCGCCGAGGGCAAGCCCGACGACCACGCCCTGTACGAGACGCTCGCTCGGGAAACCGGCACATCGGACGGGACGATCGGGGTGAGCGCCCGCTGTGACAGCCCGGAGGGCATTCCCGGCCGCTACCAGGAAGCACTGCGTGCCCTGGAGGTACGCCGCCGGTCTCCAAGCCGATACGGCACGACGTTCTTCGACGATCTGGGCCTCTACCGCATCCTGGGACCTGGGAACGACTACCAGGAGCTGGAGGGGTTCGTCCGGGAATGGCTCGGACAGCTTGTCGACTACGACGGCCGGCACCGTGCGGCGCTCGTGGAGACTCTGTCGCGGTACTTCGACTGCGGCGGCAACTACGCCGAGACCGCCGAATCCCTCGCGATCCACCGCAGCACGCTTCGCTACCGGCTCCAGCGCATCCGCGAGATCAGCGGCCATGACCTCACGAATGTGGAGGACCGCCTCAACCTGCAGGTCGCGACCCGGGTGTGGAAGATCTTGCTGGGCGGACCCGGCTGAGGCACACCCACCACCGCAGGGCCGGCTCCGGTGTGCTCATCGCAGTGGGAGCAGGCTTCCCCTTCGCCGACTGGGCTCGTCAGGTATCACTCCTCGTTCCTCGAACCCTGCCGGCGGCTCACCGGTGGTGAGCCGGTGGTGAGCCGCCGGTGGGTGGAGGACGCCTCTCACGGCATGCCGGAAGTGGCGTGTGGAGGTCTTCGCGGCAGGACAGTTCGACGGGTGACGAATGGACCTCGGCCGAGACAGAAACACTGATCGTCCCGTGCATCGCGTCTTCGGCGCTTCTCTGACCTATGCCCTCGACCAGCGGACCGTAACGAAGGGGCCATCGGGCCAGGACGCTGCGGTGGACCGTGGCGGTGCTGACGGCGCGGTGCGCGTGGGAGTGGGACGGCTGGCGTATCGAGGACGCCGGGGAGAGGAGCGGCGGAACCGGTCTCGGAGCGATGCCGTATTCGCTATGGTCTGCCCCATCGGCACCGGGCGTCAGGCGCGTCGCACGGGTTCTGGGGAAGCCGACGGGGGAGGACCACCATGAGTACCGCGCGCGGAAGCCTGGCCGACCATCCGGTCATCGTCATCATCAGCCTCGTCGCCGCCGTGGTGGGCCTGATCGTCGGCGTGAAGGAGCTGAAGGGGGCGGACCCCGCTCCGCCGTCGGTCGCGGGCCCCGCCGCAACGGACACCTCCGCGGCCCTGCCCACGCCGGATGCCGCGCGCACGCTCCCTCCGCAGGAGGAGGACACGTCCGCGCCGGACGAGGAGCCGGAGGCGCCCGAGCCGACGCGTGATCCCGTGACCCGGCCCGTCGAGGAGGACACTCCCGAAGCGGCCGTCGTTCAGACCTCCGGGCACACGGGGCCGCTGGTCGTACGGATCAAGCTGGGCTCGTCCGGGAAGACGGGGCCCGACACCTATCGCGCGGGGGCGCGGCCTGGTGCCGACACCGAGGTGTACGACGACACCGGCCGGCTGGACCACGGGTGCTACGTCAAGTGGACGCTGAGCCGTGGCTCCGAGGTGGTGCGGCGTGTGACGAGCGGGCGGTGCCGGCCGCCGGGCATCACGCTCTTCAACTTCGAGGACAGCCTGGACGAGCCCGGGGCGTACACCTTGAAGGCGGACGTCACCACGGACTGGCGGCAGACGGGCACCGAGTCGGTCGGCTTCGAGGTCGTACCCGGCTGAGGCAACGCGGGCAGGGGAGGCAGTCGGCACCTACGGCAACCCACCCGTACGGAAAGCCCCGTGTCCGAACGGAGATCACGGTGAGGACGCGTCCTGCACCGGCGCAGCACCAGGTCAGGGACAAGCACAGCGATTGACCGGCGACCCGGTGAACCGTACGGCCGCCAGACTCACTTGGCCGGGGTGGTCGCGGGATCACGCTGAAGAGGGCGTGCACCGAGGCGCGGACCTGGTCTGCGAGACCTCGAGTGTGGAGCTGTCCAGTTTGGCAACCGCCTAACAGGCCCCCGCATTCTGGGGCGGAGGCTGCAGAATCGGGGGGCTCCCCCCGGATGCCCCGGTGGCTTCCGGGCGCGATGGTGCTAGCCCTTGCATTGGTGGCTTCCTTCCAACTTGGCAGTTGGGCGTTCCACAGGCTTGCTGGTCTGCTGGTCTGCTGGTCTGCTGGTCTGCTGGTCGGCATTCTGATCGCATCTTTCCTGGCGCCGGGAGTCGAGCCGCCGATCGGGCGGATGGTGGCCCGGGGGATGTGCCGGGGCCTGGCCGCCTTTCTGGTGTGTCTCGCCGTGGTCCTCGGGGTGGCGGGGTTCTTCGTGCTGTTCGGCTCGTTCCTGGCGGGCCAGATCAGCGGCATCGTCCCGGCGGTGGCGTTCGGCTCCGTGATCGTGGGCACCGCGCTGCTCGGTGTGGCCGGCACGCTGATCGCCATTCCGGTGGTGGCCACGTTACAGACGTTTTTCGGTGCGTATGTGTAGCGGTACGACGTGGCGGATGATCTGGAGACACAGGACGGCCGGCGTTACCCGCCCGGCGACGGTCCGTCGTTGCGGGCGCGGCTGCGTGGACTGCTGCGCCGCCGCGGTCGGTCCTGACCGGGCTTGCGGAAGGCCGCCGCCAGGTGAATCAGAGCCGGTTGGGTGACGATGGAGGTGTAGGCCCGACCGTGCTTTCCCAAGAGGAGGCAGCGGCATGACTTATCCCTCCGATTCCTCGGGCACCGGCCCTCCACGCAGCACCGAGCCACAAGACGACCCCTTGACCGATGGCCTGGGCGCGTTGGCGAACATGGGATGGCAGATCCTGCTCACCACGGGCCTGGCCACGATCGCCCTGGGCGTCGTCGTCTTCGCCTGGCCGGAGGAGACGCTGCGGGTCGTCGGCGTGCTCTTCGGCATCTACCTGCTGGCTACCGGCGTCTTCCAGCTGGCCTCCGCCTTCGGCACGCACGTCCCCCGGCATCTTCGGGTGCTGCACTTCCTCACGGGTGCGCTCTCTGTCCTGCTGGGGCTGGTCTGCTTCCGGGGCACCCTGCAGTCGGTCTTTCTGCTCGCCCTGTGGATCGGCTTCAGCTGGCTGCTGCGCGGCATCATGGTGACGGCAGCGGCGGCCTCCGCCGAGGACACGCCGGCACGCGGCTGGCAGCTGTTCTACGGGATCATCAGCACCCTGGCGGGCATCGTGCTGATCGTCTCGCCGTTCACCTCGATCGCCGCACTCACCCTGGCGGTGGGCGTCATGGCCGTGGTCCTGGGGGTGGTCGAGGTGTTCCAGGCCATCAGGATGCGCGTCGAAGTCGGCCGCCTCGCTCCGGGCGGCACTGCCGCCGCGCGGCGGCCCCTGTTCCACCGCCCGCACCCCCAGCACTGATCACGGCGGAGACCCCGAGCCCCCGCTTGGGCGGCGCCCCTGGACCTGGGCGGGTGCGGCGCGCAGCGTCTGCCCGGCTGCCCCAGCGCACGGATGGGGCGTACCCGCCTACGCGGGCACGCCGCCACACCGTTGTTTTCTACGTCGACCGGGCGGCCGAAGGCTGGCCTGAGCAGCGAGAGGGGGTGCGGTGATGGCCGATGCCCGGACCCGTGCCCGGGTGTTGATCGTGACGAATCCACGCTCGGGCGGCGGCAAAACCGCTCGTTACGGCCTGGTACAGCGGGCCGAGGACATGGGAGCCCAGGTCTGGACGACCAGTGCGGAAGGCGACGCGGCGTCGCTCGCGAGGACGGCCGTCGAGGAGGGTGCGCAGGTGCTGGGGGTTGCGGGCGGCGACGGCACCGTGTCGGCGGTCGCAGCGGTGGCCGGTGACACGGACCGGTCGCTGGTCGTGGTCCCGGCGGGCACCCGCAACCACTTCGCCCGGGACCTGGGCCTCGATCTGCGCGATCCGGGCCGGGCGCTGGGCGCTCTGGTCGACGGTGAGCCCACGCAGGTGGACCTGGGGGTGCTCGGCTCGCGTGTCTTCGTCAACAACGTCTCTTTCGGTATGTACGCCGACGCCCTGCTGGAGCCGGGGTACCGGGAGGACAAGCCACGCGGCTTCGCCGCAGTGGCGCCCGACTACGTCAAGGGCAAGCAGTGGGTCGAGGCCCGCGTGGACACACCATGGGGGACCGCCGAGTTCCCGCAAGTGGTGCTGATCTCCAACAACCCCTACCACCTGGCCACACCGCGTTGGCTGGGCCGTCGCTTCTCACTCACCACGGGACAGCTGGGCGCCATCGTCCTCAAGCGCCCGTCTCAGGCGCCCCCGGATCTCCTGCGGCACCTGCGCGGCGAACTGCGACAGCACAAGCGCAGCGCCGGCCCGGCAAATGAAGAGGCCGTCACCTGGTCCGCTCCCGGCATCACACTGCACGGGGTGATGTGCAGTATCTGGACGCCGGCATCGACGGCGAAACGGCGCGGCTGCCTCTCCCCGTCCTCTGCGGAATCCGGCCGGGTGCCCTGCGCGTGCTGCTGCCGAAGGACCGGCCGGGGATCCCGTCCGAGCGCGCGGTGCGCCATTGAACGGAAGATTTCGGCTGAGGCTCAATCTCGATCGTGGGGTACGAAGGCGAGCCCGGACATTGGACCGCCCGGAGAGGCCGAGTCGGCCCGTGGGGAGCCGGAGGCATTCCTCCAGGGTCCACAGATGCTGTTCGGGCGGGCCCGTGACGAGCTGGTGGATGCGTTCGGGCGGCGGCAGCTGGAGGGCGGACAACAGCGCGGGCAACGGCATCCAGCAGCGACGGGCGAGTGCTTCCAGCCAGCTGTCCATGCTGTCGCCTGGCACCTCGGCGGCGTCGAGATCCACGTTGGATGACCGCACGGTCCTCAACGGGATCGTGTGGAAGTTCCGTACCGGGACGGGGTGTGCCCGCCTCGTGCGTTGCGGGAAGTCACACTGTCACCCGACCGGTGGCCACTCTGAAATGCTCAGTGTTCGAGGAGCGGCCGGTCCGTGACTTCGTTCCTGCCCTCGTCGAACGGAGGGTGCGCCCCGCTCCTGGCCGAGCAGCGACCGACGAGTGAGTGCGACGCCGTCGACCAAGGGCCTCCTGGCAGAATACTGCCGGCCGTGATTGGCTCATTTGGTTAGCGATGCCGCCGTGAGCGGACGGCGAAGTCCCATACAAGGGGTTGTGATGCAGGTAGCGGTGGTCACCTTCGACGGTTTCAACGAACTGGACAGCTTCATCGCCGCCGCGTTGATCAACCGGTGCCGCGGTGAGGGCCTGGAGGCTTACATCACGACACCGACGCCGGTGGTGACGTCGATGAACGGCGTCCAGGTGACCGGGCAACGTCCCATGGAGTTCATCGAGGACGCCGATGTCGTGCTGATCGGCAGCGGGGTCAAGGCGCGCGAAGTGGTCGCCGACGACCGGCTGCTGTCCCGGCTGCGGCTCGATCCCTCGCGGCAGCTGGTCGGAGCTCAGTGCTCCGGCGCCCTGGTGCTGGCCGGTCTCGGGCTGCTGGGCGGCATGCCGGTCAGCACCGACGTGAAGACGCGGCCGTTCGTCGAGGCCCGCGGTGTGACCGTGCTGGACGTGCCCTTCCACTCCGAGGGGAACATCGCCACGGCGGGTGGTTGCCTGGCGTCGCAGTATCTCGCCACCTGGGTGATCACCCGGACACTCGGAGAGGACGCGGCGCGCGGCGTCCTGGACTACGTGGCGCCGGTCGGTGAGAACCGCGAGACCGTCGAGCGGGCCCTGCACGCCGTCCGCGCGGGCGAACTGGTCCAACGTTGACACCGTGAGTCGGGACGGTGAATCTGTTCGGCCGACGCGATCGGTTCCCGAATGATCCGGACGTGCTCGTCTGCGCTCTGGGTCAGCGGCGGAACTCCGTCAGGACTCTGCCGAGGTGGGTTTGGAGTTCACCGAGTTTGTGGAGGCCTCGGCCGGCCAGGTAGCTCAGCCGCTCGCGGGTCTCGGGCAGGTTGATCAGGCTCTGGACCAGGATGTGCGCGAGAGTTCCAGTCGGTCCCTGGCGATACCGAGGTCTGTAGTGTTCGCTCTGCCCTTCGTCGCCTCTTGGCTGGTCCTGGCCTCGGCGTTCTGGACGACGCTGCCTTTGGCTTTCCCTCGGAGGCGTCACGCCGGGATGCTCGTCGCTGATACCTCCGAGGACGCCCCGGTCTTCAGGCCGGGGAGGCATCGGACCCCTGCGGAGCAGGGCAAGGAAAGAGCAATCGCCGTCAGGGCGATTGGTCGTCGCCGTCCACGGTGGTGAGGGCGACCTCAAGCAGTTGCAGGATCTCGGAGTTGAGGGAGCGCCGGTCGGCGCGGGCCGCTTCAACGAGGCATGCGTGCAGTTCCGTTGGCAGGCGGAGAGAGATCCGCTTCTCATCGTCCATGCTAAAGGCATGCCATAACGACACCGCGGAAGCAGCAGGAGGATGCCGGGTACGCTCGGTACACCTACCGACTGCGCGTGTCGTCGACCGCCCGCACCGCCCTGCTCGCCGAGTGGGACCGCTGCCGGTGGACCTGGAACGAATGCGTCGCCAAGTCCCGGCAGATACACGCCCACAACCGCGCACACCCGGACGACAAGCTGACGTGCGGCCCGGCCCAGCTCGACAAGATGCTGACCGAAGCCCGCGCCACATTGTCGTGGCTCCGCGACGGTGCTTCGGTGCCGCAGCAGCAGGCCATCCGGGACTTCGCCAAGGCGAGGTCCCAGGCGCTGAAGGACATCGAGAAGCGGTTGCCAATCCGGCAGCGCGCGGGCATGCCCAGGGTGAAGAAGAAGCGTGAGGCGCTGCCGACGCTGAACTACACCAGGCGGGGATTGCGGCTGAAGGACGGACGTCTGCACCTCGCGGGCGCGATCGTGCTCACGGTGGTGTGGTCGCGGGACCTGCCCTGCGCGCCGTCCTCGGTGCGCGTGTACCGCGACAGCGTCGGGCACTGGTACGCGTCGTTCGTCGTCGTCGCCACCGAAGCCCAGCCGCTCCCGGCCACGGGCCGTGTCCTCGGCGTGGACTGGGGCGTCAAGGAGACCGCGACCACCACGTCCGACGCCCACGACCTCCCCCACGCCCAGCATGGGAAGAACGCCGCACACAAACTCGCCCGCTACCAGCGGATGATGGCCCGCCGTAAGCCCGCACGCGGACAGGCCGCGTCCAGGGGCTACCGGCAGGCGCAGGTGCAGGCCGCGAAGCTGCACAAGAAGGTCGCCCGGCAGCGGCAGGACACCGCCCGCACATGGGCCAAGTCCGTGGTCCGCGACCACGATGCGATCGCCGTCGAGGACTTCCGGCCGAAGTTCCTCGCCAAGTCCACGATGGCGCGCAAGGCGGCGGACGCCGCGATCGGCGCCACCAAGACCGCCCTGATCGAGATGGGTCGCAAGCACGGGCGGGACATCCGCCTCGTCAATCCCGCACATACCACCATGGACTGCGCGTCGTGCGGAGCGGCGAGAACCAAGCACGCACTTCCTCTTTCGGAACGTACCTACACCTGCACCGCGTGCGGAGTCGTATCCCCCAGGGACAAGAACTCCGCCCGCGTGATGCTCGTCCGGGCTGGTCTCAACCCGGCTGGTGCCGAGGGCGTAAGACCTCCAGGAGCGCCGCTCCCGGAGGCAGCCTGAGCCAGCAATCCCCTCCCTTCAGGGAGGGGAGGATGTCAAGATGACGACACGCATACCGGTGTTGTCGCCGTGCTGAACGTGGACGCGTCAACGTCGATCTTTCCGGCCGAGGAACGCCCCGTGAGCGTTGCGATGCGCACCCGTGCAGGTCAGACGGTGGCCATGTCCTTCTGACCCGCGGGTCACCCGATGTTCCTCCGCCGCGGCGCCCGAAAGGGGTGCGTACCGTGCTCGGCGCGGGGACGCCATGACCGACGACCAGTCCCCGACCGCCGCACGGCCGGGTCCGGACGCGTACCCAGGGAGGACGGGTCCGCTCTGAGACTGACGGCTCCGAGACTGACCGCTCCGAGGCTGAGCTTTCGAGACTGACGGCTCCGAGGCTGACCGCGCCGCGCCGGAGCGATCCGCCCGGCCCCGGTGCGCGCCCTCCTGCGACAGGCCGCGCACGGTCACCGGCACTGCTCCGGCACCCTCAGACATGGCAGGTGGCCCATGTCCCGGATGGTCCTCTGGGTGATGGTCTCGTCGAGATAGGCCAGGAAACCGGCGGCGAGAGAGCCGGCCGGGGCGCGGCCGAAGGTGTAGGCGTACTCGATGTCCTTGTAGGAGTAGCGGCCGGCCTCAGGTCGATCTGCGCCTCGTTCGGCCAGTCACCCTCCAGCGGCACCGTGTTCACCCGGGCGCCGCGCTCTTTCGCGAGGCCGACTTCGCTGTAGCCGATGGCGCCGGGCTGCTCCTCGACTTTGTTCAGCACCGCCCGCGTCGAGCCGAGTTCGCAGCGCGTCACGCTGTCGACGGTCCGTGTGGACGGCCGGCAGTCCAGTGAGGTGCTCGGCGCCCGTTCCCACCCCTTGAGGACCCGGTCCCGGAAGATCTGCCGTGTTCCGGACTCGTCGCCACGGCTGACCAGGACGATCGGCAGGTCGGCGATCTCCTTGCGGCCGGGGACGACATCGCCCCAACGCCGGTACTCGCCCGCGTAGATGTCCCGTACCTGCCGCGGCGACAGCCCTCGCGGGCCGAGATCGATGTCCTGGTGGACGACGAGGGTGAAGAAGGACAGCGCGACCTCGGCCTCCGTCAGGTCCCAGCGCTCGCCCATCGGCCCGTCGGAGAAGGCGATCACGGTCCGGGCGTCGTCCGGCGACCGTTCCTCCAGCTCCGCGAGCTGGGACACGCCGTCCTCGCTGCCACGCGCCTCGATGACGATGTCGGCGCCCTGACATTTGCTCTCGTACTGCTCGGCGATCGTACGGACGACCGGTTCGAAGGCGGTCGAACCCGTCAGGGTCAACTCGCCCTGCTCGCAGTCGATCGGGTCGCCCGAGCGCAGCACGATGATGCCGGCGAGGGTGAGTACCGCGAGGGCCAGTGCCCCGCTGAGCAGTCGGGCGGGCAGGCTGAACTACGCTGCTTGTCGTCCGGCTTGGGAGCGCTGTTGCGGTGGACCCGGTCGTCGCGAAGGCCGCCGATCAGCTTGACCTCCCCTTCGGCCGGCCCGCCGGAGAGCAGCACCAGCAAGGCGTTGGTGAAGTGACTGTTCAGGTGCTCGATGCCGGACGGCTGGGTGACCGAGACGGCCTGGACGGTGCGGCCGGTGAACTCGGCGGTCAGGCCGTGCACTTCGGACGAGGTGTAGTCGTTGTCGGCGACGCTCTGCGAGCCGTCGTTCTCGATGCGCAGCAGCACCAGCGACGCGTCGGCCATGTTCGGTACGTCGAAGTCGCCGAGGCGGGGGTTGAACGCGCCGTCGCCGATCGGGCTGTCCATCTGCACGCGGTAGCCGATCCGTTTGCGGCGCGGCACCCGCCGGTCGTGGAGGAACATGGGGACGGGCACGAGGAGACCCAGGACGGACGTGCCGATGGCGATGACGTTCTCGAGGCTCAGCCACTGCACTGGTGGTCCCCCGCCACTCCCAGAGCTCAGATGGTGACGTCACCGTATGCCTGCCCGAACCGCCGGGCACGGCCGGAACACCAGTGTTCGCCCGGCGTTCAACTACGTCCGCCACCGCCAGCAAGGCTGTTCGCAGTCGAGGACGGCAGGAGTGTCCGGCATTTCATGGTGGCCCTCGACTCCGGGCATCACGTGGCCGAGGAGGCCCCGGAAGCGCTCGCGTCCTCCTTCGTGGGCCTCCTCGCCGGACGGGTCTTGGTGCGAGGGTCCTCGGGGGATGGCCCGCTGCCGACGCGAGGTCGGGCCGTGTGCGGTTCGACGATCTAGCCGTCGCGGCTGCTGTGGCCGGTCGCCGGGCTCCGGATGACGAGCTGGGCCGGTGAGCTCGCATGATCGCCGCCCTCTCCGCAGAATGGTGGTGTGTCCGACGTGGCAGGTGCGACAGATCGCCGCATCCGGTCCCTTGTCCGCGGGACGGGCGGCCCCAGTCCGGGAGGCAGCATGCATCACCGAACGGTCGCGGAACTCATGACGCGGGGCGTCGTGAAGGCGCGGCGTGACTTGCCGTTCAAGGAGATCGTCCGGCTGCTGGCGGAGCACGACGTCACCGCCGTACCCGTGGTGGACGATCAGGACCGTCCGGTCGGCGTGGTGTCCGAGGCCGATCTCCTGCGCAAGACCGCGGACCAGGCCGACCCCTCCGGACGGACACCGGTTCCGCACCTGGAGGCATGGGAGCGGGCCAAAGCGGAGGGCGCTCGCGCGGAGCAGCTCATGTCGGCTCCCGCCGTGTGCGCACGCCCCGAGTGGAACGCGGTCGAGGCGGCTCGTGCCATGGAGGTCCACCACGTCAAGCGGCTGCCCGTGGTGGACGAGACGGACCGGCTGCTGGGCATTCTGAGCCGCGGCGATCTGTTGCGGATCTTCCTCCGCCGGGACGACGCCATCCGCGACGAGATCACGGGGGACGTCCTGCGCGCGACGATGGGGCTCACTTTCTCCGAGGTGAGCGTCGACGTGCGCGAGGGTCAGGTCAGCCTTCGCGGCTCGGTCGAGTACAGAAGCCAGATCCCTGTCATCGAACGGCTGTGCAGGAGCGTCGACGGCGTGGTGTCGGTCGACGAGGACATCGCCTACCGGACGGACGACGCCGAGGGCTCACCCGCCACCGGGTGACGGTGCGGGCACCGTGTGCCGCCGGACCGGCCTCGCGTGCGGGCCGGTGACCATGTCATCACCGTCCCCCGACCGGACGGGAGCCGGCCTGCCGGGCCCCCTCACCGTCGCGCGCGTGAGCTGATCGATGTGGGTACGGAGGTCCGCCGTCTCTCGGAACGGGTTCCCAGGGGTCGACGCCCCTGCCGCGTCGTACCGGCGGGTCGTGACCGATACCTCCTCGCCTTCGGATGCGAGGCTCATACGGGATGTTCAGTGACCTGGCGGATGCCTGGCCGGGACCGGTCCACGTCCTCGATGTCGCCCACGGCGAGACTCAGCAGTTGCTGGGCCAGGTCGTCCATGGCCCTGCCGGCAGCCAGTTCGTCGCCGATCTCGGGCACGTTCGCGTCCGTCGGATTGCAGTGTGCCGTCCCGTGGCCGGTGAGCGTCGTCGTCCCGGTGTCCAGTACCGCGTGTGCCTTCGTCGTCCCCCCGTCGTCCTCGAAGAGGTGGAGACCGATCTTCCATTCCGCAGTGTGCGGCATCGCTACCTCCTGGTGTTCGGGACGCAGCCGCCCTGTCGCCCGCGCTCTCCTCCCTCGGTCCACATGCGCCGCGGCGGAGATTGAGGTAGTCCTCAGGAAGGGGACAGCCCGTACTCGTCGCGTGGGCGACGTCCGGAACGTCCGCGCCCGTCGAGACGTTCATCGCCTTCACGACATCTCCAGCTTCGTACGAGACGGAGGCCGCCGCCATGCAACAGGCCATCACCGTGGGCCTCGACGGCTCACCCGAGAGCCTTGCCGCCGCCCGATGGGCCGCCGACGAGGCCGAGAAGCGCAAGCTGACCTTGCGCCTGCTGCACGCATGGCCCATGCTGGCGCCGGAACCGGCCCGCGTCCCGTCGGAGGTCGACCAGAACTACTGGGCGAAGCGTCTCGTGCACACGGCTCGCGCGGAGCTCCAGGCACACCACCCGGCGCTGTCCATCGTGGGGAACCTCGTCGCCGACGATGCCCAGCAAGCCCTGCTGCAGGCCGCGTCGGAGTCCGAGATGATCGTGCTCGGGTCCCGGGGGCTGGAGGCTGTCGAGAGCTATTTCCTGGGCGATGTCAGCATGCCCGTCGTTGCGCGGGCCGAGCGGCCGGTCGTGCTGGTGCGTGCCGGGGCACCGGAGGTGGCGGAGGCGTCCCCCGCACCCGTGCGGCGCGTGGTCGTGGCCCTGAAACTGAGCGGATCCTCCGAGGAACTGTTGGACTTCGCGTTCCACAGCGCTGAGGCGAGAGGACTTCCTCTGTTGGCCGTCCATGGCAGGAGCGTGCCGCTGCACGCACGCCTGCCCTGGGGCGTGGATCACGAGATCACCGAAGAGATGACACGGGACGCGCGCGACGCACTGCGCATGGCACTCCGGCCCTGGCGCGAGAAGTACCCGCAGGTGGACGTGGCCGAGAGCATCCGCCTGGCGAACCCCTCCAAAGTCCTCGTACAGGCCGCCGAGGATGCCGCACTCCTGGTCGTCGGCCGGCGTGCGCACCGGCATGGTCTGGCACCCCATCTGGGTCCGGTGGCCCAGGCCGCCATCCACCACGGTCGGTGCCCGGTGGCCGTGGTTCCACACGACTGACGTGCGCGAGCGCCGTGGTGCCCCGTCGTACCGGCCGCCCTGTCGGGTGATGATGACGCTCTCCGCCGGCCCGGGTGAGCGGACGGCCCGTGGTGACCTGGCCGTACAGGGCGGGGACCTCCGGTGCCGCTCGTGGAACAGTGGGAAAGGGCCGAAGGCGTCCGCGGACGCGCACGGCGGGCTGAGGAGGCCGTGATGAGTCGCTCTGTGGTGGCGGGTGTCGACGGATCGGAGCGCAGCTTCGCCGCGGCCGAGTGGGCCGCCCGGGAAGCTCTGCGGCGCGCTGTTCCGCTGCGTCTGGTGCACGCCTCCCCGCAGCTTCCGGGCGACGTGGTTCCCGCCCGGGCCAGGGACACGCTGCACCGACTGGGCGAGATGACGCTCCAGCGCGTGGTCACCGATCTCGGCGCCCGCTACCCGGATCTGCGGGCGTACTGCGAGCAGACCGCGGAGGCACCCGCCACGGCGCTGCTCGCCGCGGCACAGGACGCCGGACTCCTCGTGGTCGGGGCACGGGGCTCGGGCGGCTTCGACGGTCTCGCGGTCGGATCCGTGGCCCGGCGTGTGGCCGCGGCGGCTCCTTGTCCGGTGGTCGTGGTGCCCCAACGGCAGGTCGAGGGCTTCGGCGGCGGGACACGCGCGGCCGCCCGTGCGGCCGAACTGGTGGTGGGGTTCGACGCGCACCGTCCGGTCACAGAGGTCGCGGACCTCGCGTTCGCCGTCGCCGAGGCGCGCGGGGCGCGTCTGCGGGTGGTCCAGGCGTGGGCGCTTCCCGCCGAGGCCGTGTCACCGCAGACGCTGTTCGTGACCGAGGAGGACCGGGCCATCTGGGAGGACCAGGAGGTTCTCGGACTGTCCGACGCCCTGCGCGCCTTGCGCGCCAAGTATCCGCAGGTGACGGCTCGCACTGATGTCGCCCTGCTGCACCCCGCCCAGGCACTCCTCAACGCCTCCCGGGAAGCGGACCTGCTCTTCGTGGGCCGCCGCACCGACGGGCGCGCGCCCGAGGGCCGGCTGGGACCGGTGACCCACGCCGTCCTGCACCACACCCGGTGTCCGGTGGCGATCGTGCCGCATCCCGGCTGAGGCACATGTGTCAGCCGAAGAACACCTCGAACTCGTCGTACAACGACGGTTCCACCGTCTTGGTCCGCGGCCTGGTGCCGTCGAGGGGCACGCGGACGATCTGCGTCCCCCGTAGCGCCACCAGTGTGCCGTAAGCGCCGTCGTGGACCGCCTCCACGGCGTGCAGCCCGAAGCGGGTGGCCAGCCACCGGTCGAAGGCGCTCGGAGTGCCTCCCCGCTGGACGTGGCCGAGGACCGTGGTGCGCGCGTCCTTGCCCGTGCGCGCCTCGATCTCCTGAGCGAGCCACTCGCCGATACCCGACAGCCGCACGTGGCCGAACTCGTCCATCGTGCGGTCCTTCAGGAACATCTGCCCCTCTTTGGGCACCGCTCCCTCGGCGGCGACGACGATCGGCGCGTAGTGGATCTTGAAGCGGTTCTTCACCCACTCACAGACCTGATCGATGTCGAACGGCCGCTCGGGGATGAGGATCACGTTGGCGCCGCCCGCGACACCCGCGTGCAGGGCGATCCACCCGGAGTGCCGGCCCATCACCTCCACCACCAGGGTGCGCATGTGCGACTCGGCGGTGGTGTGCAGGCGGTCGATGGCCTCCGTGGCGATACCCACGGCCGTGTCGAAGCCGAAGGTGTAGTCCGTGCCGGACACGTCGTTGTCGATGGTCTTCGGCACGCCCACCAGATCGACGCCCTGGCGGCTCAGCTCCGTGGCCACACCCAGCGTGTCCTCCCCACCGATCACGACGAGGGCGTCCACCTGGTGCGCGGCCAGGTTGTCCTTGATGCGCCGTGCCCCGTCCTCGTGCTTGAACGGGTTGGTGCGAGAGGAGCCGAGGATGGTCCCGCCGCGTGGCAGGATTCCGCGCACGGCGGCGATGTCCAGCGGTACGACGTCCCCTCGGAGCGCACCGAGCCAGCCGTCCCGCAGGCCGACGAAGTCGAATCCGTACTCCTGGACCCCTTTGCGGACGACGCTGCGGATCACCGCGTTGAGGCCGGGGCAGTCGCCGCCGCCGGTCAGCACTCCGACTTTCATGGCTTCACCCCTCATCCGCGCACGGACGTGAACCCCACGAGCCGTGGGACTCCTCTTCCAGGATGTGCGACGCGCGCACCGTCGGCCAACTCGCCGGTCGCCGTACGGCCGCGCAGGGGCGGCGGCCACACGCAGGGTCCACCGGTCGGGACCGATGACCAGGTCGACCGGGGATCCCGGGCGACCACGTCCTCGCCGGCACCAGGGCCCCGGACAGGTGCTTGCCACGTCCAGTGAGTCGGCGAGTGCGCTCAGGCCGTAGGCGCGTCCCGCGCGTTCAGCTCGAAGTCCACGTCCACGACGCCCTCCACCGCTCGCACGAGCCGTGCCGCCGCCGGCACCAGCGACGCGTCCTTGATCCGGCCGCGCAACCGCACGACGCCGTCGCGGACCTGGACCCGTACCGCCGATCCCGGCATCGGGAAGAGGTAGGCGACGATCTCCCGTCGCACCTCCTCCGCGATCTCGTCGTCGTCCCGCAGGAAGACCTTCAGCAGGTCGACCCGGCTGACGACACCCTCCAGACGTCCGTCGCCGTCCACGACAGGCAGGCGCTTGACCCTGCCCCGCGCCATGATGCGGGCGGCTTGTGCGAGTGTCTAGTCCGCCGTCACCGTGAGGGCAGGACGGGTCATCGGCTCGCCCCAGGTCACCGAACCCGCCTTCACGAGGTCGGACAGCCGGCGCACCTGCATGTCCCTGTCGGGATCGCCGGCGCGGAACTCCTCTTTGGGCAGCAGATCGGCCTCGGAGACGATCCCGAGCACGCGGCCCGCGCCGTCCACCACGGGAAGGGCGCTGACCTTGCGGTCCCGCAGGGTCCGCACGATGGCCTTGAACGGGGCGTCGCGGTTCACGACGGCGACGTCACACGTCATCACGTCCCGCACGATATGGGGAAAGCCGTGCATGGTGGCCCTTCCCTCCTCGACCGTCGCGGTCCACGGGTGGTGGGCGCGGTCAGAGCGTGATTCCGCTGTGACGCGGCGCATAGAGGTCGAGCAGCCGGACGCGGGCCGCCTGCAAGCGGTGGGCGACGACCTCGCCCACCCACAGGGCGATGCTCCGGCCGAACGCAGGGTCGTTCTCGCACGTCGCCCGTACCGCGGTGGCGTCGAACTGGTAGGCCCGCAGCGGTGACGACGTCTCCGCTCCCAGATGCCAGACGTGCGGCGGATACAGCCAGGACCAGCCGAGGAGTTCGTTGTGGCCGAGCGAATCGCGATGACGACGGCCCGACGGCCGGCCACACGCATGTCGAGGTCGACCGTGCCGGTCCGGATGATCCAGAACCGGTCGGCGTCCTCTCCTTCCTCGAAGATCCGGGCGCCCAGCGGGAACGACACCTCCCGCGCGGCCCGCATCAACCGGTTCCGGTGCTCGGCAGGCAGCGCCCGCGGCAGGCTCGTCGATACGGGAGCGTTCATGGGGTGCCTCCAGGTGGTACGTACGGAGCTACCACCTCCAGCGTGAGCGCGTGCAACTGCCCGGGCCATGGGCCACCCGGCCCCCAGGACCGGGCCGCACGGCGGCCGCCGGCGGGCTTTCGGCGGCCCCGGCGCCCCGGAGACCCTCGGCGACCGTCCCCTGAGCGGCCGCGGACGGACTCCCGGGCGACGATCGGCGTGTCACCAGGCAGCGAGGACCGTGGGTCGTGCCCCTCCCGGCCGGAAGCACGGGTGCTTCACCGGCCGTGCGCGGCCCTCATCGGTGGGTGAGGTCCAGTTGGACGTCGACGACCCCCTCGACGGCTGTCACGGCCCGGGCCACCACGGGCACCAGGCCGCGCTCGGGCATCGCACCGCTCAACGTGACCACGCCATCGGTGACGGAGACCTCCAAGGCGTTGGTGACCGGGAGATGGGGCAGTACATGGTCGCGGATCTCGGCGCCGATCTCGGCGTCGGATCGCAGGAAGACCTTCAGCAGGTCACTGCGGCTGACCACGCCCTGGAGTATGCCGACGCCGTCGACGACGGGAAGCCGTTTGAGGTGCCTGCGGGCCATGACGCGCGCGGCCTCCGCCAGGGAGGCGTCCGCGTGCACGGTCACCGCCGGCGTGCTCATCACCTCGCCGGCGGTCAGTGCGCTCGCCTTGATCCGTGTCCGCACGTCGTTCACGGCCTGGCCGCCGTCACGCACCTCCTCCTTGGGCAGCAGGTCGGCCTCGGAGACCACGCCGACGACCCGCCCTTCGCCGGCCAGCACCGGCAGGGCACTGACCTTCCACTGGTCGAGCAGTTCGACGATCTCCTTGAAAGGTGCCTCACTGCCGACAGCGATCACGGTGTGGGTCATCACATCGCTCACCGTGTACGGGGACTCGGGCATCGCAGCCTCCCTCTGCTCAGGTACGGAGGACCGTCAGGTCGAGGAAATGCGTGGAACAGGAGATGCAGGGGTCGTGATTGCGGATGGCCCGCTCGCACAGGGACGTCAGCTCGCCGTCGTCCGGGTCGCCTTCGCCGATCGCCCGCTGGGCCTGCCGTCGGAGGTCGTCCTCGATCGCGGCCTGGTTCTGCGCGGTCGGGGGGATCAGCAGGGCGCTGGTGACGAGGCCGTCGGCGCCGAGGCCGTAGCGGTGGTAGAGCAGACCACGAGGAGCCTCGGTGGCGCCGTGCCCGATGCCCGCGACCGGTGGCACCTCGGTGTACGGGCGCGGAGGCGGCTCGTACGCCTCGATGATCCGCAGCGCCTCGCCGACGGCGTACACCGTCTCCACGGAGCGCACGAGGATCGACCGGAAGGGATTGCGGCACACGGCTCCGTCCCGCGGATCGCCGAGGCCTGCCTCCAGGGCCGCCTGGATCGCCACCGGCGACAGCCGTGCCCCGCTGATCGCGAACCGGGCGAGCGAACCGGTGAGGTGCAGCCGCCCGTCGAGCCTGGAGCGCAGCGCGGTGGAACGCGGCACCTGTGTCTCCTCGACGTGCTCGGTGAACTCCCGCACGGCGAAGGTGCCCGTGGTCCCGTCGGTCCGCAGGACCGTCGGCGTGCCGCTCTCGATGGCGTACCGGTCGGGCTCGGCCAGCGCCAGCAGATCCGCCTCGACCCGGGCGTCCGGGAAGTCGAAGCCGGCGACCCAGCGCACGGTGCCCCAGGCGTCGTCGAGGGCCTGTTTCAACTCCTCGGTGACCGGACGCAGTTCCGCCGGGGTGGGCGTCCGGTGGAAGCCGCCCAGGCGGACGTTCACGGGATGCACCGCACGCCCGCCGAGCAGTTCCATCAACGAGTTGCCCGCCTTCTTCAGGCGCAGTCCTCGCTCGACCTCGGCCCGGTGCGTGCGGGCCAGTTCGACCGCGCTCGCGCGGCCCAGGAAGTCCGGGGCGTGCAGCATGTGGATGTGCAGGACCTGGCTCTCGATCCACTCGCCGCAGTACAGCAGCCGGCGAAGATCCCGGATCGAGGGATCGACGCTCACGCCGCACGCGTCCTCGATCGCCGCGCACGCGCTCATCTGATACGCCACCGGGCAGATGCCGCACACCCGGGACGTGATGTCCGGCGGCTCGGTGTACGAGCGGCCCCGCAGGAACGCCTCGAAGAACCGCGGCGGCTCGTAGATGTTCAACTGTGCCTCGGTGACCCTGCCCGCGTGGATGTGCAGGCGCAGCCCGCCCTCGCCCTCGACCCGGGACAGCGAGCCGACGTGCAGCAGACGGGAACCACGGTGCGTCATGTCTCCGGCTCCTTCTCGAACTCCTCGAACGCGGTGGCGTTGAAGGTGTGCAGGAACCGCAGCACGGCGTCGTCGTCGAGGCCGTCGCGGCGCAGCAGCGGGATCAGGGCGGGCAGGTTCACGGACCCGGACGGGCCGAAGCAGCCGTAGCATCCACGGCCGTACGCGGGGCACAGCGCCCCGCAGCCGGCATGGGTGACCGGCCCGAGGCAGGGCGTGCCGTGGGCCACGGTGACGCAGACCGTGCCGCGTCGCTTGCACTCGAAGCACACGCTGTGGTCCGGGATGTCCGGCTGGCGCCCGGCGAGGAACGCGGTGATCACCTCCATGAGCTGGCGCTTGTCGATCGGGCAGCCGCGCAGCTCGAAGTCCACGTCCACGTGCGCGGACACCGGTGTGGAGGTGGCCAGTGTCTCCACGTACTCGGGGTGCGCGTACACCACCCGCCGGTACTCCTCGACGTCCGCGAAGTTGCGCAGCGCCTGAATGCCTCCGGCGGTCGCACACGCACCGATGGTCACCAGATGACGTGAGGCCGCCCTGATCGTCCGGATCCGCTCGGCGTCCTCCGCCGTGGTGACGGAGCCCTCCACGAGGGACAGGTCGTAGGGGCCGGGCCCGACCGCGCTGGACGCCTCAAGGAAGTGGGAGATCGTCACCTCGCCCGCCAGGGCCAGAAGATCGTCCTCGCAGTCCAGCAGGGTGAGCTGACAGCCGTCACAGGATGCCAGCTTGAACACGGCGAGTTCGGGCTTCATCTCACAACTCCCGTACCGACAGAAGCGGTTCGGCCTGCGCCCAGCTCACGACAGGACCGGACCGGCACAGCAGCAGAGGCCCGAGCTGACAGTGGCCGCAGTGCCCCGTGGCGCAGCGCATGTTCCGCTCCAGCGAGACACGGACGTGTGCGCTCGGGACACCGCGGTGGGCGAGTTCGCGTGCCGTGGCCCGGATCATCGGCTCGGGCCCGCAGACGAACGCGTGGGTGTGCGCAGGCTCGAAGTGCGCACGCCCCAGCAGTTGGGTGACCATGCCGACATCCCCGCGCCACCGGCCGTCCGGCCGGTCCACCGTCACTCCGGTGAACGCCGTCGGCCAGTTCTCGAGCTCCTGCCGGCCGATCACGTCGCTCGGGGTGCGAGCCCCGGCCAGGACGTTGACACGGCCGTACGCCTCGGGCTCCGCCAGTGCCCTCAGGACGAGCGGCCTCAGCGGGGCGAGCCCGATGCCCCCGGCCACCACCAGCACGTCACAGCCGCGCGCCCGCTCCAGTCCCCAGGTGTTGCCGTAGGGGCCGCGGACCCCGACGACGTCGCCGACCCGGGTCGCGCACAACCCGCCGGTGACGGCGCCCACAGAGCGGATCGTGTGCGCGAGACCGCCCGTGGCCTGGACCGAACTCGCCGACAGGGGGACCTCGCCGCGGCCGAAGCAGTGCACCATCGCGAACTGCCCGGGCGCGAAGTCGGGCAGCGCCGCGCCGACCGGTTCCAGACGCAGCGTGACCGTGTCCGCTGTCTCCGGCCGACGGGCGACCACGCGATGGGGGACGGGTACGCCGCTCATCGTGCCTCCTGGGCCGCGGGGGGCCCGTACAGGTCGACGAGCCGGGCCCGGGCCGCGCTGAGCCTGTGCGCCAGCACTCTGCCGACCCAGTGCTCGACGGCACGCCCGAACCCGGGATCGTCCAGGCACATCCGCCGCACCGCGAGGGCGTCGAATTCATGGGTCATGAGCGGTGTCCGGGCCTCGGCGCCCAACTGCCAGACGTACGGCTCGTAGAGCCAGGACCAGCCGACGAGGTCACCGACGCCGAGCGTCTCGATGACCGGTGGCCGGCGGCCGGGTACATGCATGTCGAGCACCGCCGTGCCGACTCGGATGATCCAGAAACGGTCGGCATGGCCGCCCTCCTCGAACAGACGGGCGCCCTGAGGGAAGCACACCGGGTGACCGAGGGGCTGCAGCCGTTCGCGGTGCTCGTCCGGCAGAGCGTGGTCCATGCGCAGGGCCGCCGAGGGCGCCATCACTCCGTCTTCCCTCCGGGCGCCGCGTGGACGGTGCGTTCGGCGTCCAGAGCGGCGACCTCCTCCGTGATGTCGATGCCGGCCGGACACCATGTGATGCAGCGCCCGCAGCCGACGCATCCGGTCGTCCCGAACTGGTCGTGCCACGTCGACAGCTTGTGGGTGAGCCACTGCCGGTAACGGCCGCGCCCCGAGGACCGGACCGGGCCGCCGTGCAGATACGAGAAGTCCAGGTCGAAGCAGGAGTCCCAGCGCTGCCAGCGCTCGGTGTGGTCACCGGTGAGGTCGGTGACCTCCTCGGTCGTCGTGCAGAAGCAGGTGGGGCAGACCATCGTGCAGTTGCCGCAGGTCAGGCAGCGCGCGGCGACGTCGTCCCAGCGCTCGGCGTCCAGGGAGGCGCCCATGAGCTCGCGCAGGTCGACGGGGGGCAGCGCACGGCCCATGCGGTCGCGTGCCGCGTCCACGGCCGTCACCGCGGCCTCCTGGGTGACAGGGTCGGCGATCCCGTGCGGCACACCGTCGAGCAGCTCGGCCCCCTCGGCACTGCCGACGCGCACCAGGAAGCGGTGCCCGTCGTCGTCCACGATCTCGGTCAGAGCGAGGTCGTAGCCGGGGTCGGCCGCGGGACCGCCGCCGGTGGACACACAGAAGCAGGTCGCACCGGGCTCGGTGCACTCGGCGACGATGAGCAGCGCCTTGCGGCGGCGCCGCCCGTAGCCGTCGTCCGCGTGCGGCCCACCGGTCAGGACGCGGTCCTGGATCGCGATGGCGCGCAGGTCACAGGGGCGGACGCCGAGGAAGGCGTACGCGGGCACCTCCGGCTCCTGCGGTGTGAAGGCGATGTCTCCCTCGGCCGTCCGGTCGGCACTCCACAGCCGTTCCCGCGGCGGGTGCAGATAGGACTTCCAGGACTGCGGGCCGGCGCTGTGCGCGAAGGCGGCTCCGTCCTCGCGGGCGACCAGCCGGTAACGTCCGGCGTCCAGTTCGACACCCCAGCCGTAAGGCAGAGCGTCGGCCGACGTGAGCTCGGCGAGCACGATCGCGCCGTCGCGGACCGTCGGCCCGATGACGGTGCGTCCCTGCACCACCAGAGCCGTGACCAGCGCGTTCAGGCCGTCCCGGTCGAGGGTCGCCGGGGCTGCGGGGGCAGTCATGAGGATCTCCTCCGTCCTACGGCTCCGTGCTCCTCTCCATCGTCAGCTTTCGACCGCGGGTCCGCCTGGGGCAAGGGCTGACCGTCCCTCCTGCCGGGCCGACCGGTCCCTCCGGGCGGTCGGCGCAAGGACCGCCGGGCGTCGCGGATCGCGGCTTGCGGGCGGGACCTCGCGAGGCGCTGCCCGGGCCCGCATGGTCATTGAGCCATTCGTGGTGAGGCGCGCTCATGATCCCCCGCCCGCCGGGTGGGCGCCGACCCGCGCGACGTCGTTCTCGATGGTTCGCGCGAGGGGTTCCACCGCTTCCGCGACAGCGGGAGAGAGCCCCGTGCCCAGCTCGCTCTCGGCCCCCTCGACGGCGTACACGATCAGCCCTTCGGGGAGTCGGTCCAGCACCCGGGCCAGCTCGATCGCCTCACCCAGCCCGAATCCGTGAGAGCTCGTGTTCGCGGACCGTGGGGGGAACCGGGTGTCGAGCGCGAAGCGGTGCACACGACCTGGGGAACCCGGATGGGCGTGGGCCGCGTCGACGACGACCGCCAGACGGGCGTCCTCCCACAGCCCGATCAGCCGGCCCGGATCGCCGTCGCAGACCGCCAGCTCGACCTGCGGCGGCAGCGGCCGGCTGCCGGCCCGCTCGCGAAGTCTGCCGATCACGGCCCAGCCGACACCGTCGTCGCGCCTGTACTCGTTGCCCACACCGATGAGGACGATCCGCCCACCGCTGCTCATGCGTCGTCCCGCTCACGAGGAAGGCGAGGTACGGGCGAGGAGGAAGTCGGCGCTGCCTGCGAGCGTGGTCAGGCGGGTCGCGTCCTCGTCGTCGACACGGACACCGGACCGTTCGCCGAGCACCTCGACGAACCTCAGGAAGTCGAGGGAGTCCATCTCCAGCACGTCACGGAACGCGTCGTCCTCCGCCAGGGCGGCGACGTCCGCGCCGGGTACGACATCGGAGATCGACTCCTTGACCATGTCGAGTGCTTGGGCTCGGTTCATTTTCAAAGCTGCTCCGGATGCTGCAGGAGTCGGGCGACGGCCGTGAGATAGCGGGCGCCCACGGCGCCGTCCGTCGCCCGGTGGTCGGCGGAGAGCGTCGCCGTGACGACGGGACGTACGCCGAGCATGCCTTCTACGGCCCAAGGCCGCTCGGTGACTCGGCCGAAGCCGACCAGGGCGACCTGCGGCGGGTAGATCACTCCGAGGACGCTCTCGACCCCCTGATCTCCGAGGTTGGTGACCGTGATCGTGGCATCGGACACCTCGGAGGCGCGCAGCCTGCCGGTCCGGGCCCGGGTGACCACGTCCTTCAGCAAGGCCATGAGGCGGGGGAGTTCGAGGGCGTCGGCGTCGCGCAGTGTGGGGGCGACGAGCCCTCCGCCGCGCAGCGACACGGCCACACCGAGGTTCACCTCCCGGGCGGCCGTGAAGCGGTCGTCGGTCCAGTGGCCGTTGAGCTCGGGGACCTCCCGGGCGGCCAGCGCGGCCGCTTTGAGCAGCAGAGCCGCGGGCAGCACTCTCTCACCGACCGGTACGCGCCGGTTGTGATCGCGCAGCCACTGCGTCGCGGCGGCCATGTCCACGGTGGTGGACAGGTAGTAGTGGGGGATGTCCCGGTTGGCACGGCTCATCAGGCCGGCGATCGCCCGGCGCATGGCCGTCGCCTTGCCGTCGGACGGTGCCGCGGCCGTCGGGCGGGCGGCGGGAGGGCTCGTGCCCGCGGGAATCGTGCGGGCGGGTGCCGCCGCACCGGACGCCGCCCGGCGTACGTCCGAGGCCCGGACGGCCGAGTCCTTGCCCGTGCCGGTCAAGGTCGCCGGGTCGATGCCCAGTTCCGCCGCGAGCCGCCGCGCCAAGGGCGTGACGCGTACACGCGGGAGCCGGGCGCCCGTCGCCTTCTCGACGTCGGTCCGGGTGACACGCCCTCCCGGTCCGGTGCCGTGCAGGGCCCCGAGGTCGACGCCGCTGTGCTCCGCGAGATGCCGTACGAGGGGGCCCGCTTCGAAGTGGCCACTCGCCGAGCCCGTCGCCGGCACGGCGGCCGGAGACGGGGGTGGGGGCGATGCCCCCGGTGCGGCTCGGGGGGACGGGGGTGGGACGGACGGGGGAGGTGAGGGCGGCGATGAGGCCGGCGCCGACTCGACGGGTTCGCTCCGCTTCCGTGGGTGACGAGTTGCCGGCTTGATCTTCCTCACCGCTTCGGTCCCCTCCCTTCCCGACGCGCTGATCACCGCGAGCGGGGTGCCCACCGGCACCGTGGCCCCCGGCTCGACCAGCTGCTCCGCCACGGTCCCGGACTCGAAGCACTCCACCTCGATCGTCGACTTGGCGGTCTCGACGACCGCGACCGGATCACCCTTGTGGACCGTGTCACCCGGCTGCGCCAGCCATTCGACCAGCGTGCCCTCGTCCATGTCGGCGCCCAGGGACGGCATGGTGAACTCGGCCATGGTCAGTCCACCGCCCTGTGGGCCGCCGCGACGACGTCCGCGGACTGCGGCAGCGCGGCCTCCTCCAGTTGCCGGGCGTACGGCATCGGGACCTCGGCGCTGCACACCCGCTCGACCGGGGCATCCAGGTCGTAGAACGCTTCCTCCGCGATACGGGAGGACACCTCGGCCGCCAGGCTTCCCGTCCGCCACGCCTCGTCGACGACCACGGCGCGGTGGGTACGGGCCACCGAGGCGGTGACGGCCGCGACGTCGAGCGGACGGAGCGTACGCAGATCGATGACCTCCGCGTCGACGCCCTCGCCAGCCAGCTCGTCCGCCGCCGTGAGCGTCTTGGCGAGCGAACCACCGTAGGTGATCAGGGTGATGTCGGTGCCGGGGCGGCGGATGGCCGCATGGTCCAGATCAACCGGTCCGGCGGACGGGGAAAGCTCACCGGAGGCGTTGTAGAGGCTGCCGTGTTCGAAGATCAGTACCGGATCGGGGTCGGCGAGCGCCGGTGCCAGCATGTGGCGGGCGTCCTCGATGGTGGCGGGTGCGAGGACGCGGAGACCGGGGATGTGCGCGTACCAGACCTCCAGGCTGTGCGAGTGCTGCGCGGCGAGCTGCCGTCCGGCACCCGTGGTCATGCGGATGACCAGCGGTACGGCCAGTTGCCCGCCCGACATGTGCCGCAGGGTGGCCGCGTTGTTGAGGATCTGGTCGAGGGCGAGCAGGCTGAAGTTGACCGTCATGATCTCGACGATGGGCCGCATGCCCGCCAGGGCGGCGCCGACGCCCGCCCCCACGAACGCGGACTCGGACAACGGCGCGTCACGAACCCGTTCGGGGCCGAACTCCTCGAACAGGCCGAGGCTGACGCCGAAGCAGCCGCCGTACCGGCCCACGTCCTCGCCCATGAGGAAGACCCGCTCGTCGGTGCTCAGTGCCTCCCTCAGCGCCTCGCGCATGGCCTCCCGGTACGTCGTCGGAGCAGCCGAGGTCTTCGTGCCCATGGTCGGTCACCGCCTCAGGGGGCGCTGGTGACATGGCGAAGCAGGGTCTCGACCGGCTCCTCGGGCGCCTGTTCGGCCGCTTCGACCGCGTGGTCGATCTCGGCGGTGATCCGGTGCTCGATCCGAGTGAAGGCCCTGTCGACCGGCGCACCGCTCTCGCGCATGCGGTCCATGAGCAGGGTGATCGGGTCGCGGGACTTCCACCGCTCGACCTCCGCCTTGTCACGGTAACGGTCGGGGTCGTACATCGAGTGGGCGCGGAAGCGGTAGGTGCGCAGTTCCAGGAAGTGCGGGCCGGTCCCGGCCCGGATGCCCTCGACGGCCCGCCGGGCGGCCTGCTCCACGGCCTCCACGTCCATGCCGTCCACGGACCAGGCGACCATGCCGTACGAAGTCGCGCGCAGGGCCAGGTCGGTCTGCGCCTGGTGGCGTTCCAACGCCGTGCCCATGGCGTAGAGGTTGTTCTCGCAGACGAGCAGCACGGGGAGGTTCCACAGGGCGGCTAGGTTCGCCGTCTCGTGGAACTCGCCTTCGGCGAACGCCCCGTCGCCGAAGAAGCAGCAGGTGACGCGGTTCCGTCCGCGCATCCGGTCGGCGAGCGCCAGCCCGGCGGCAAGGGGGAGTCCGCCGGCGACGATGGCATTGCCGCCGTAGAAGCGCCGGCCCGCGTCGAACAGGTGCATGGACCCGCCCCGGCCGCCGCTGCACCCGGTCGTTCTGCCGTACATCTCGGCCATGACCGCCTCGGCGGTGATGCCGCGGGCCAGGGCGTGGCCGTGCTCGCGGTAGGTGGCGACGACCGCGTCCTCGGGGGTCAGGGCCTCGTTGACACCGACGGCCACCGCCTCCTCACCGATGTAGAGGTGGACGAAGCCGCGGATCTTCGTGGCGCTGTACAGCTCGACGCACCGCTCCTCGAAGCGCCGGATCCGCAGCATCGTCTCCAGCAGGTCGCTGCGGTGCCGCAGCGCGGCGTCGGACCCGTTCGACCTGGCTTTCGTGGCTTTCCCGGCGCCCTTTCGGGCCGGGGGAGACGTCCGGACACGACTGGATCGGGCCAGGCTCATGCGGATCCCTCCAATGTGGACAGGTCGCCGGTGGGCAGGCCGAGTTCCCGTGCGCGCAGCAGCCGCCGCATCACCTTGCCGCTGCGGGTCTTGGGCAGGTTCTGGTCGAAGGCGATCTCCCGGGGGGCGACCGCGGGGCCCAGCTTGCGGCGGCCGAAGCCGAGCAACTCCCGTTCCAGGTCCGGGGTCGGTTTCACCCCCGGGCGCAGGGACACGAACGCCTTGACCACGTTCCCGGCGACCGGGTCCGGCCGCCCGATCACGCCGGCCTCGGCCACCATGGGGTGCTCCATCAGCGCGCTCTCCACCTCGAAGGGGCCGATGAGGTGCCCGGCCGACTTGATCACGTCGTCCGCGCGTCCCACGAACCAGTACCAGCCGTCGGCGTCCCGGCGCACCAGATCACCGGTCAGGTACCAGCCGTCGGCGAACGCCGCCTGGTAGCGCTCCTCGTCGTGCAGATAGCCGCGGAACATCGACGGCCAGCCCGGCCGCAGCGCCAACTCGCCCTCGGTGCCCGGGTCGTGGACCTCCGTCACCCGGCCGTCGACGACCAGGGCCCGGCCGTCCTCGCCCTGCTCCAGCACGGTCGCCTCGACGCCCGGCAGGGGCCGCCCCATCGAGCCGGGCCGGATCTCGCAGGCCGCGAAGTTCGCGATCATGATGCTGCCGGTCTCCGTCTGCCACCAGTTGTCGTGCACCGGCAGACCCAGCACGTCCTGACCCCACACGACGGCCTCCGGGTTGAGGGGCTCGCCGACGGAGGCGATGAAGCGCAGGGCGGAGAGATCGTGCGAGCGCGGCAGGTCGTAAGGGCCCTGGCGAGGCGTGGCGCGCATCAGCATGCGCAGCGCCGTCGGCGCCGTGTACCAGACGGTGACGCGTTGCCCCCCGAGGATCCGGTACCAGCGGCGTGCGTCGTAGTCGCCCTCGTCGACGACGACCGTCACACCGTGGACGAGCGGGGCGATGACGCCGTACGACATGCCGGTGACCCAGCCGGGGTCCGCCGTGCACCAGTACACGTCCTCGGGATGCAGGTCGAGTGCGTAGGCCGCCGTGGCGGAGTGGGCGACGACCGCCTCGTGGACGTGGACCGCTCCCTTGGGGGTGCCGGTGGTTCCGCTGGTGAAGTGCAGCAGCGCCATGTCGTCGGGGGACGTCGAAGGGATGACGAAGACGTCGGAAGCGGTGGACATCAGGTCGTCGTAGGAGGCGGTGCCGGGCAGGTCCGCGGCGCCCGGACCGACGATCAGGACCTGCTTCAGGCCGGGCAGCGCCGCGCGGCGCCCGGCGACCTTCCGCCGGTAGAGGTCCGCCGTGGTGACCAGGATCCGTGCGTCGCCGAGCCGCAGCCGCTGCTCGACCGGATCGGGGCCGAAAGCGGAGAACAACGGGCACAGGACGCTGACGTTCTTCAGAGTGCCCAGGACCGTGACGTACAGCTCCGGGCAACGGCCGAGCAAAGTGAACACACGGTCGCCGCGGCCGACACCGAGTGACCTCAGCACGTTCGCGAAGCGGGCGGTGTCGCGCGCCAGTTCGGCGTAGGTGACGCTGGAGACGGAGTCGTCGCGGGACACGCAGCGCAGCGCGACCCGCTCGGCCCGGGCGGAGGCCGCGTGCCGGTCGACCGCCTCGTAGGCCATGTTGAGGCCGCCGCCGGGAAGGCCGGTCAGCTCGTCGCGCGCTTGCGACCACGTGAAGGCCGCGCGGGCCCGGTCGTAGTCGGCGAGACGCGGCGGGATCACGGGGCCGGCGTCCTTGGGGATGGTGTCCCAGTGCATCGGTGTGCTCCTCCCGGCACTGCCCCCGGTCTCCAGACTCCCCGAGCAGGGCCGTGACTGCACCTCGGCTCCGGGCATGATCGGAGCACCGGTGGCTCCGGCTCACGGCGTGAGGAGCCGGGGCCGCCCGCTTCTTGCGGGCCCGAATCACACGGTGCGCGATGCCGCTCCGCTTCTCCGTGTCGTCCTGTGGCCCTCGGCTCACCTCCATGACACCGCTGTCCCCCGGCGGCAGCGAGGGCCGAAGGGCCCCGACCGGCCGGTCGACCGGCCCCTTCCCGTGTGCCGATCGGCCCGCCGTCAGCGATGCAGCATGATCTTCAAGGCTCCCGTGGCGGTGCCCTGGGCGAACGCCTCGTAGGCGTCCTCCACCCGCTCCAGGGGGAGGGTGTCCGTGATCAGCCCGGACACGCGCAGATCTCCGTACCTCACGAGCCCGAGGAGCCAGGGCGTGGAGAACGTGTCGACCTGGCCGGTGGCGATGGTCACGTTCTTGCGCCAGAGGGATTCGAGATGCAGCGTGACCGGCTTGCCGTGCACACCGATGGTGGCGATGTGCCCTCCGTTACGGACCAGGCGGGTGCTCAGCACGAATCCGTCCGGTTCGCCGGACGCCTCGATGACGACGTCCGCTCCCGGACCTTCGGACAGGTCGGCGATCACCTTGCCCGGCAGCTCCGCGGCGTCGGCGCCCAGACGTGCCGCCGTCTCCAGCCGCGCGGTGGAGAGGTCCACCACCACGACCCGCCGAGGCGAGTAGAGCCGCGCGACGATCATCGAAGCGAGCCCGACCGGCCCCGCACCCACGACGACGACGGTGTCGCCGGGACCGACGTGCCCGTCGCGCACGCCGACCTCGTAGGCGGTCGGCAGGACATCGCAGAGCAGGACCGATTCGTCGATCGGGACGTCCTGATCCCGGGGGTGGGTGGAGTGGTCGGCGAAGGGCACGCGCACCAGCTCGGCCTGCGTGCCGTGGATCTCGTTGCCGAGGACCCATCCACCTCCGCCGCTGCACTGCCCGAACGCGTTGTTTCGGCATTCCCGGCAGCGGCCACACGCCGAGACCGCCGACACGGTCACCTGGTCACCGGTGCGCAGATGCTGCACGTCGTCCCCGATCGCCACGACGTCGCCCACCGCCTCGTGGCCGAGGACGGTGCCCGGTTTCACATCCGGGAGGTTGCCGCGCAGAATGCGCAGGTCACTGCCACAGATGGTGGTGGCGTCGACACGGACGATCGCGTCGGTCGCTTGTGCGATCTCCGGGTCGGGGACGGTGTCCCAGGAAGCGTGTCCCGGTCCGTGGTAGACAAGCGCTCGCACGGTGCTCACTCCTCGCTCCCCCCACTCAGCGGTCACTTCGGCGGTGCTTCCGGGCAACCGGGCTCGGGCCGTCGGACGTTCAGTCGCTCCTCGGCACGGCGGCCAGGGAGCCCCGGCCGTCCGGTGCGGCCCGGTCGGAGACCGCGGATCGGAAGCCGACGTGGCCGGCTGGGTGGGCGCCCGGCCGGCCGTGGCCGGGGCTGTTCGTGCCCAGGGGGTGTCTTGTCGATCGGGCCGGATCGGCGAGCCGTGTCCGGTGCCGTGCGTCGCAGGGCGGAGGAGGGAGCCGATGCGATGGGGGTCCCCCCGCTCGATCGAAGCAGCCGAGAGTGGGGGAATCGGCGACCGACGACAACGCGGCGACGCGCGGGGCCGGAGGCCGGGAGCCCGGCATGGTCGGCGAGACACTCCCTAGTCCGGTTCCATGTAGGGGCGGCGGAAGACCGGCGCCTGACCGGAGCCCCATGGTCTGACGGCGGCCAGCGCCCGGGACACGGCGTTCTCCAGACGGCCGCTGGTGTCGATGGTCACGGCCTCGGGCCACGCGGGCTCACGGGCCGCCATGGCGGCGGCGATCTCGGGGCCGGCGTCGGACGGACCGGGGGCGCGGCTGCTCAGCCGCGACGCGACGACCTCCTCCGGTACCTGGCAGTGCAGGGCCACCAGGTCGGCGCTGGTGGCCTCGGCGACGCGCTGCGCGGCTTCACGCTGCTGTGCCGTGGACCAGGTGGCGTCCAGGACGACGGACTCGCCGGACGCCAGCAGGGCGGCCGCGCGCTCGAGCAGGGCGTCGTAGGTCCGCGTCGTCCACTCGCGCGTGTAGAGCCCTTCTTCGTAGCCGGCCGCGGCCGGCTGTTCGGGTGCGATGCCCGCGAGTTCCTTGCGGAGCCTGTCGCTGCTGAGGAGGGTGGCCTCCAGGCGGTCGGCGAGGGCGCCCGAGAGCGTCGATTTCCCGCTGCCGGGCATGCCGCCGACGAGGGTGAGGACGACGGCGGCGGTGCGCAGGTGGCGCAGAGCCACGGAGGTGAGCCGCCGGGACGCCGACTCCGCTCCAGGCGCACCCTGCCGCGCCTGGATGAGGGAGACCTTGGCGCGGACGAAGGCGCGGTAGGCGACGTAGTGGTGCCACAGGGACGGGGGAGCGGGGTCGCCGGAGTACTCGCTGTAGCGGGCGAGGAAGTACGCGGCGGCGTCCGGCGCGCCGAGGTGTTCGAGGTCCATGGCGAGAAACGCGGCGTCGTCGAGACCGTCGACGTACCGGAGGCGGTCGTCGAACTCCAGGCAGTCCAGGACACGTGGTCCGTCGTCGAGGCAGAAGATGTCCTCGGCGAGCAGGTCACCGTGGCCGTCGACCACGCGCCCCTGCGCGATTCTGGAAGCGAACAGCGGTTCCCGGCCGGCGAGATAGCGGCGCGCCAGCCGCTCCACCTCCGGCACGCCGTCCGGCACGGACCCGTCACCGGTCGTCGCGCGGATCTGCCCGAAGCTCGCCTCCCAGCGTGCGGACAGGGCGTCCCGGGTGCCCTGTTCGTCCGTGTCCCGGCCGTGGGGCGCCTCGGCGTGCCAGGTGGCGAGCCGTCGTGCCACGGCCCGCAACGCGTCGTCGAGCGGGGCGCCCGTGCGCACGAGACGCGACAGGCGCCGGTCCGCGGGCATCCGGCGCATCACGACCAGTGGTTCCGGCGTCTCGCAGTCCGGGCTGCGGATCTCGCCCAGGCCCAGGTAGACGTCCGGCGCGAAGCGCCGGTTGACGGCTACCTCGCGTTCGCAGGCCACCTTGCGTGCCTCCCGGGTGGTGTAGTCGAGGAAACCCAGGTCCACCGGCTTCTTGACCTTGAAGACGCGGTCACCCATGAAGAACAGGACCGCGGTGTGGGTCTCGTCCACCTCGGCCCGCGGCGGCTGAGGTACGGACTCGTGGCGGCCGGAGTCAGCCATGGGGAACGACGGCGACGGGGCGGCGTCCGTGGTGCGGGGCGGCGTGGGCGTTGGGCCCCAGTCGCGGCCGCACACCTCGCCGGTGCGCGCGCCGGCCGACGACCGGCGACGCTTCTCCTTCAGCGGCCCCGAGTACGTCTTGGGCAGGACTCGGTTCGGTGCGGACCTGGATGTCCGGCCGCTCGGCACGTGCCACGACCGGCAGTCCGACGTCGCCCGCGAAGTGGCTCTCGACTGCCTTCAGCCCACGATGTGCGAGCACGGGTGTCTCGGAGTCCGAGGGCGCTCGACGCAGGGCCTCGTGTGCGTCCTCCTGGACGAGGGACGCGTCGACGGTCGGGCCGGGACGGCCTGTCCGCAGCTTCGCCCACGCGATGTGCACGAGACGCCTCGCCCGGTACTCGTGGACGGTATCGGCGACCGCACGGGGCGGTTCCGGCGCGAGCGGCGGCCGGGCGTGCGGCAGCCGCAGCGTGAGGTCGCGCTGCTCGGCCTCGTCGCCGGCCCGACGGGCGGCGGCGAGGTGCCCGGGTGAGCCGTCGAGGCCCACGGTGACGACTGGCGGCATGGGGGCGGCCTCCGTCTCGTACGAAGCGGGAGATGACGGTGGATGACGGTGACCGGTCCGGTGACTGAAGGATCCCGACGTCGCCGACATGTCGAGCGTGACGCGCCATCCCCCTTCGAGGATCACCCAATTCGTTCGGGTGCGCATGTGGACCGACGAGGACGGTCGGGGGAGGCCCGTCGGACGGAAGAGGAGGCCACCCACTGCCCACTGCGGTGACCATTTTGCTGGTCGTCGGCGTCGACGGATCCCGGACCGGCCTGGAGGCTCTGGACCGGGCGATCGACGAAGCCGTCCGGCACGGCCACTCCTCGCCGTACCGACCTGGAGTCGTCGACCCGGCCCGCTCTCCGCGGACCCGCCTCGGAACCGGTACGCCCCGCAGGCCACTTGGCGATCTCCGGCCGCGGTGCTCGACGATGCGCTCGGCGAGGCGGTGGGATCGTCCAGGGAGGTCGTCGTGACCCGCCAGGTGATCGAGGGTCCGGCCCGCCGGGCGCTGCTGCACGCGGCGGCGGAAGGATCTGCTGGTCGTAGGCGCGCGCAGGCGGCAAGGACATACGGGCCTGCAACTGGGGCTCGTCAACCACGCCTTGCTGCGCCACGCCCCGTGCCCCGTGGCGGTCGTGCCTCGGATCTGACATACGGCGACCGGGGCCGGAGGGCCGCCCCTCAGGGACCTTCGACCCATGACCCGACCCCCACCGATGTCCGAACCTGGACGGTGAACGGGGGAACGACCAGCGACCTGCTGGAGGCCGGTCCATGAACGCGCAGGGATCACCGAACCCACCGGGTTCACCCTGGCCACGCGGTGGGCACGTGCCCGCGCGTGCGAACCCGCTGAGGCGTCCGTCCGACCGGTTCGAGTGGTGGTTCCGCCGCTTCCTGATGGCCTTGCTCGTCCTGGGGCTGCCCGTGGCCACCTACAGCGCCGGGACGACGGCCTACGACGCGTCGATACACACCGTCCGTGCTCAGGTGGCGCAACGGCACGAGGTCACCGCCCGGCCGACCCGTGACGTCCCGGGGGACGACCAGGGAGCCCAGCAGCCGGTGCGGGTCCGCTGGACCGAACCAGGCGGAGTGGAGCGGACCGGAGCCACCTTGGTGAAGCCGGGAACGTCCAAGGACGACGCCGTACGGGTGTGGGTGGATCAGAGCGGACATGTCACCGACCCGCCCTCGAGCATGCTCAACGCGAGGACCACGGGGTGGTTCGCGGCCGCGATGGTGGCCCTCGGCACGGTCCTCGCGACCCACCTGCTGTGGAGGGGCACGCGTCTGCTGCTGGACCGCCGCCGGTACGCGCAGTGGGACGCCGAGTGGGACCGGGCCGAGCCGCTGTGGTCCGCCCGCTTCCGACGGTGACGTCCGGCGACCGGCCGCAGACCACACAGGCCGAGGAAGGTACCTGCCGTGTCGGACGCCACGACCACCGATCTGTACGAAGTCACGATGGCGATGTCCTACCTGCGGGAGGGGATGACCGCCCCGGCGACCTTCAGCCTGTTCGTACGGGACCTTCCGCCCGGGCGCGGCTTCCTGGTCGCGGCCGGGCTCGAGTCCGCCCTGGACCACCTGTCCGGCTTCCGCGTCGGCCCCGACGACGTCGACGCCTTCGCCTCCGCGCTGCACCGTCCCTCGCGCGACCTGGAACCACTCCTCGGCCTGGAGTTCACCGGAGGGGCGCGCGCCGTGCCGGAAGGCCGGGTCGTCCTCGCGGGTGAGCCGCTGCTGGAGGTGACGGCCCCTCTCCCAGAGGCACAGCTGGTGGAGACGTACGTGCTCAACGTGATCAGCCACCAGACCGCGATCGCCTCGAAGGCCGCGCGCTGTGTGCTCGCCGCGGCCGGGCACCCCGTCGTGGGCTTCTCGCTGCGGCGCACGCACGGCCCGCAGGCCGGATTCCAGTCCGCTCGTCTCGGCGCACTGACAGGTTTCGCCGGCACCAGCCATGTGGGCGCGGCCACCGCCTTGGGCATACCAGCCGTCGGCACCATGGCCCACTCCTACGTGGAGGCGTTCGCGTCCGAGGAGGACGCGTTCCGGGCCTTCGCCCGCTGCCACCCCGGCCCGGTGACCCTGCTGGTGGACACCTACGACACCGAGGAGGGCGTCCTTGTCGCGGCACGCGTTCTGCGGGACTTGGACCGCGTCCCAGGGAGTGCCGTACGCCTGGACAGCGGAGACCTCGCAGCCCTCGCCGTCCGCGCACGGTCGATCCTCGACGCGGCCGGCCTGCCGGGGGTGCGGATCGTGGCCAGCGGTGGTCTCGACGAATACGCCGTGGACGACATGGTGCGCTCCGGGACACCCGTGGACACGTACGCCGTCGGCACACGGGTGGGGGTCTCCGCCGACGCACCGTATCTGGACTCCGCGTACAAGATGGTGGAATACGGCGGCCGTCCGGTGATGAAGCTGTCGTCGGCGAAGGTCACCGCACCCGGTCCCAAACAGGTGTTCCGTCGCCCCGGCTGTGCGGACGTGATCGCTCTCGCCGACGAGCGGCCGCCGGACAGCGGGGCCCCGCTGCTGGAGACGGTGATGGAGAACGGCCGGCGCACCGCCGAACGGCCCACGCTCGACGAGTGCCGGGCGCGGTGCACGGCGGACCTGAGCCGCCTGCCCGCCGCGGCCCGCCGGATACGGGCCCCGGTCGCCCCCCGTGCCACGGCCTCGGAGCGGCTGGACGCGCTCACCGCCCGCGTCCGGCACCGCATAGAGGAGCGGTCCCCGTCACGGCGGCCGGCGTCGGCATGAGGAGGACACGGAAGCCGCATACGGTGGAAGAAAAGCTGCGTCTCCACCTCTTCGAGGGCGGCGACGGAACGACGAAGGCACACCGGGTGCCGGACACCGGCGTCGGCCAGTCCACTACCGCGCGACGCTGCCGCCGAACGCCACGGCGTCTTCACGGTCGGAGTCCCCGGACCGAGAAGGGACGGACCAGGGCATCCAGATCACGGGCTGGGCCCCCGTTCCCCGCGAGGCGCAGCACCATCCGCACGACGAACAGCTGGCACGCGAGCCGACCCCGGCGACTCGCGAGGGAGCCCCAGTGAAGAGGGAGCCCCAGTGAATCCCACAGCACCGTCCGACGAGGAGGCGGCGGCGTTGGTCCACGACGCCGTCGCCGCTCCGTCGATGCACAACGCACAGCCCTGGCACTTCCGCTATCTGCGGCGTGCCCGTACGTTCGACGTGCTTGCCGACTTCGAGCGCGCCATGCCGCATTCCGACCCCCACGCCCGCGCCCTCCATCTCGGCTGCGGCGCCGCCGTGCTGAACCTGAGGGTGGCGACCGTCCACGAGGGCTGGTACCCGGAGACCACCCTGCTGCCGGACCCTGCCGACCGAACCCACCTCGCGAGCGTACGGCTGGCCGGCCTCGCCCAAGGCGAGCACGAACTCGCCCAGCTGTACCCGGCGATCCATCAGCGGCACAGCAGCCGAGATCCGTTCGAGGACAGGCGGATTCCCGAGCCCCTGCGAGAGGAACTGGGCGCGGCCGCACACGCCGAGGGGGCGACCCTCACGTTCCCCGACTCCTGGCATCTGCAGGAGATCCTGGAACTCTTCCAGGAGGCGGAGGCACGCAACCTCACGGACCCGGGCAGTGGCCAGGACCTGGCCCGGTGGACCGGTGACAGCGCGTCCGTGGAGGCCACCGGCGAGGGAGTCCCGGCCTACGCCTACGGTCCACGGAAACGCGGGGGAAAGGCCCCCATGCGGGACTTCGGGCACGGGGGCCGGGTGACGGAACGAGACGCCGCCGATTTCGAACGGAACCCGCAGCTGGCCCTCGTCGGTACGGTCCATGACCGTCCTGAGGACTGGCTCCGCGCCGGTCAGGCCATGGAGCGCGTCCTGCTGCTGGCGACTCTTCGTGGGCTGTCCGCCTCCTTCGCCACCCAGCCGCTGGAGTGGACGGACCTGCGCTGGCCCCTGCGTGATCCGTCGACCGGGACCGGTTTCACCCAGATCGTGCTGCGTGTGGGGTACGGCCCCACAGGCCCCGGCGCTCCGCGCCGCCCGGTCCCGCAGATTCTCGACATCGAGCCATGACGTGGTGACCTGCGGCACCGATCCCCTCTCCCGGTGCGAGTGGGGTCGGCCCGGCCTCGTCGCGTCCTCGCCCGCCGCGCCGCGGACCCGGCGTACGGCGGCCCGGACGAGCGGCGGTTCGCGCACCGGCCATGAGGGCCTGCCCGGGAGCCCCACCCGGGCGGACCCGAGCCGATGTCGCGGTGGCTCGCGGGCGGTGCGACGGTATTCAGGGGGCCTTTCGGCAGCTGGACGGGAAGGCGGTGGCGGCGATGGAACTCCCGCTGGTCGTGGGCGTCGACGGATCGGACTCCAGCCAGGTGGCGGTCGACTGGGCCGCGGATGAGGCGGCCCGCCACGGACTGCCGCTGCGGCTGGTCCACGCCTTCCGTTGGGAGCGCTACGAACGGACGCTGCCGCCGTTCACCACCGGCCGGCCCGCCGGAGAGGTGATGGCGCAGAACATCGTCGCCTCCTGCGCGCAACGCGTCCACGTCCGGCAACCGCAGGTGAAGGTGTCCGAGGAGGTCGTGCCCGACGACGCTGTCTCCGCACTGCTGCGCGCGGCACCGGACGCGTACGCCCTGGTCGTCGGGGAACGCGGGCGAGGGGAGGTGGCAGGGCTGCTGCTCGGATCGGTCAGCCTGGCCGTGGCCGCGCGCGCGGTGTGCCCCGTGATCGTGGTCCGAGGCGCCGAGCCCAACATCCGCGGGTCCTTCGGGAGGTGCGTGGTCGGCGTCGGCGAAACGGCCGAGCGCACCGCCGCTCTCCGGTTCGCCGCCCGGGAGGCACAGGCCCGAGGCTCTGTCCTGACAGCCGTACGGGCGTGGCGCCGCCCCGCCCGTGAGCACGGCGACCAGCCCCTCGTCGCGGAGGACACTCCTCAGGCCGCCGACGCGCGGACCTCCGCCGAGTTGGAGGAGGCGCTGCGCGTCATCGGACGCGAACATCCCGGCCTGTCCGTGGAAAGCCGCATCGTGGAGGGCCCGGCTCACCGCGTCCTGCTCGACGCGGCGGTGGACGCGGACCTGGTGATCGTCGGAGCCGAACGCCGGCACGGCCACTTCGGCCTGCAACTCGGCAGGGCCGCCCACACCCTGCTGCACCACTCCGCGTGCCCGGTCGCAGTCGTCCCCCACCGGGTGTGACACCCACCGCGTGTCCCCGCTTCCCGCCGAGCCGAGAAGCGCACGAGCTCGTCCGACGGGGCGTGCTTCCCGCGGTCGTGGACCGTCAGGGCGGGCGCCCACGATCCGGTCGGCCCGCGTGGAGATGTCCCGGCCCTCGGATCGCCCCCCCCGGGGGGCGACACTCTGCGGACAGGTACGAGGCTCCACGGCGCCGGGCCCGGTGCCGTGGAGGAAGCGATGCACAAGCAGCACCTGTACCGCCCGCCGCCGGGGAGTCGGCTACTTCTGTTCGCGGCGACGTCCGCCGCGCGAGTGCGCTACGCGCGGTGGATTCGTCCGCGTCTGCTGACCTGGGGCGCGACCCGCGAGGAGGTCGCCGGTGAGTACCCCGGCGACGAGCTCGTCCCCGAGCCCGACGCCCACCGCGGTCCGCATCCGAGCCTTGACGCAAGGGAAGGCCACACCCCCCACCGCCCGCGCACGCGTGCTGTGCTCGTGCTCGGCCCCGGCATACCAGGCGGTGGTGCCGGGTCAGTGGTGGGGGACGACGGCGACCGGGCACGGCATGTGGTGCAGGGCCGCGTGTGCGACAGGCCCAAGCTTCCACGTGAGGGCGGACGCGTGACGTCGACGTCCCACGACGGTGAGCCGGCTGTGCTCGGCCTCGGACAGCAGCGCGTGGGCCGGGGAACCCTTCTCGACCCGCTCCACCACCGCGACGTCGGGGAACTTCTCCCGCCACGGCGCCAGTTGCTCGGCGAGCCGGGCACGTTCCTCGGTCACCGAGCGCTCGAACGCGGTGTGCGGATGAGCGGCCACGGAGGCCGGCGACAAGGCCCGTACGACCCGCACGCGCTTTCCCCGCACCTGCGCCGCGGCGAAGGCGAACTCCAGCAGCGGGGCGGCGACCGGTCCGTCCCCCCGCACACCGACCAGGACCTCGTCCCGGCCGTGCGCCACCGGACGGCCCCAGCCCTCCTCGACGGCAGGGCCACCGGCGCGGACGGTCACAGCCGGGCACCGGGTGAGCCCCAGCACGTGCATGCTGACCGAACCCAGCATGAATCGCGCCGGCGCGCCGTGGCCCCGCGAGCCCAGCACGAGCATGGAGGCGGTCTCGCTCAGGTCCAGCAGCGCCTGCCTGGCGTGCTCCGATGTGAGATCCGTGGTCACTGTCAGACCGGCGTGCCGGTGGAGCAGCTCCGCCTGAGCACGTTGCAGCACCTGGCCGCCGTACCGCGGTTTGCTGAGGGCTTCCTGCGGGACGGGGACGTTCAACGGCTGCGTGGTCCAGGAGTGGAGCAGCAGGACGGGCAGCTGTCGTTCCGCCGCCTCGCGTGCGGCCCACCACGCCGCCGTCATGCTCGCGGGTGAAGCGTCCAGTCCGACGACGACAGGTCCGGTCATGGTGCACCTCGGGTGCGGGGACGGGTGAGGTCCTGTGAGAGCGGTCGAGCCATCCGGGAGGGCCGCCACAGCAGGGCACCCGGCATGCCGGTCGTGGGTGCGCTCATGATGTGCCTCCCGCGCTCGGTACGGAGCCGTCGCTTCCAGCATGTGAGCCCCGGTCGCCCCGTGCCAGGGCCGCACGGCCCACCCACGTAGCACGGACGGCCCTCGGGACAGCCGCCGGCACATCGACGACTCCTTTGTCTCCGGTCAGCCGATCCGCCGATTCGGGGAACCGGAGGAAGTCGCTCGCAGGGTCCTGTTCTCATCGCCACCGACGCCACCTGCTCGACGGGCAGCGAGTTCGTGCTGGAGGGCGGATCGACCGGCGGTGGCCCCGCTGTCCCGTCGTCGGGTCACTGACGAGACGACTGCCACTCGGGGCACGGCGCCGCCGGTCCGCGCCGGAGCGAGCTCGGGCGAACTCGCGCCCCCGACGACAGAATGGGAGGGCAGCGCGGGACCCGGCATGGACGAGTCCGCCCCGCGCCTCGCGGAACGTTCCTCACGCGACAGGAACGTTCCGTGATGACGGCCGGACGGCAGGAGGAACCATGACGGACACCGCCGTACGCAATGAGATCGTCGTCGGGATCGACCCCGGTGAGCAGTCGGTTCCGGCGCTCGCCTGGGCCGTCGACGAGGCCGTGCGCCGGGGCCTGTCGCTGCGGCTGGTCATGGGGGTGCCGCCGATGCCAGGCGGGCAGCACGTCGACGCACCCTACCGGCGCACGATGTTCCGGGCCCGGGGCGAGAGCGTACTCGACGAGGCGGTGGCAGCGGTGCGGGCACTGCGCGCGGACGTGCCGGTGACGACGGAGCTGCTCGACGGCGTCCCGTCGGCGGCGCTGTGCGGGCAGGCGACGCGGGCCCGGATGGTCGTGCTCGGTTCGCGCCGCCTGAGCCGGGCGGAGGAGGCCTTCAGGGCAGGCTCGGTGTCCGTTCCGGTCAGCGCCCGCGCGGACTGCCCGGTTGTCGTGGTGAGGGAGCCGGAAGCCACAGATGTGCGGCCTCCACGACTCGTCGTGGGCGTCGACGGCAGCGTGGCCTCCCGGGCCGCTGCCGCGTACGCCGTGGAGGAGGCCGCGCTGCGCGGCGCCATACTGCGCGTCCTGTGGGTGTGGCGTCGGCCGGTCGTGTCGTTCACCGACGAGGAGGCCGGGCTCGAGGAGCGGCGCCGACTGCTGTCCGAGACCCTCGCGGGACTGGCCGAGCGGCAACCGGACGTTCAGGTGTCCAAGGACGTGGTGCGCGGCCACCCCGTGGAGGTGCTGGCCCTCGCGTCCGTCGACGCCGCGGCGGTCATCGTCGGCAGGCACGGGCGCGGCGGGTATGCCGGCATGCGGTTGGGTTCGGTGCCTCATGGCCTGCTGCACCGGGCCGAGTGCCCGGTGATCACGGTGCCTGGGACCTGGGACGACTGAGCACCCAATGACGCCAGCACGCCGGCTTTGCTACTGCCCGAAGCCGTTCACAAACGTTGCTGGCTCTCGCTTACGAGACCAAACGACTTCCTGGATATCTCCCTCGACTGCGACATTCTCACCGTCCCCGGATCGGACCCCGGGATCGTCGCCTATAACGCGCCCGCCGGGACCGCCCTCCGCGGAACGACTCGACTTCCGCAGAGTCACCGCTACACGCGCCCCTGTCCGAGCGTCGACGAGTAGCGCTGTACTGCTGGGGTGTCACCGAGGCCCGCTGGTTCGCCCTCACGGTTTTCGCCGTGAGTCTCGCCAACGCCGTTCTGCTGGGCCTGGAGACTTACTCCGTTCTCGCCGAGGAGCGGTGCGGTTGGTCACGCTCGGGGCACGCCTGTCCGGCCGCCTTCACCGTAGAGATCGTAGTCAGGCAGGCGCACTCAGTCCCACCCCCGCTGTGGCGGCCCTGTCACGCTGCACCGGTCCGGACCTGGTCGGCCGGGGCGGAGTGGCCGGAGCATCCTGAGCGCGGTGAGGGCCGCCGCCGGCCGACCCGCCCGGCGGGAGCATCAGGAGAGGGAGAGGAAGAGCTTCTCCATCTTCTGGGTGTCGAGGCTGTCGACGCCGCCCTCCTGGCTCAGGCACTCCTTGAGGCCGC
This sequence comes from Streptomyces sp. NPDC056628, assembly GCF_042792555.1. NCBI lineage: Bacteria > Bacillati > Actinomycetota > Actinomycetes > Kitasatosporales > Streptomycetaceae > Streptomyces > Streptomyces sp. NPDC056628. Next base: position 17,738 of record NZ_JBHTWG010000040.1, on the reverse strand, counting down.
TGGCGACGATGGCGAAGCCGGCCCGGTCCAGCGCGCGATTGACCGCGGCGAGCTGGGTGATGACCTCTTCGCAGTCACGTCCCTCCTCCAGCATGCGCACGACGCCGGCGAGCTGGCCCTGGGCGCGCTTGAGCCGGTTCGTCGCCGAACGCACTTGATCGGCGGGGAGCTGGACCATGGGTTCTTCCTTTCGCCGGGCCGGTCCGGAGACCGGCCGCCGTCACTGGCCGGGACTCTGGGTCGCGAGGGAGGCGCGGACGTCGTCCATGTCGAGCCCGCGGACGGCCGTGATCAGCTGCTCCAGGGCCTGCGGCGGCAGGGCGCCGGCCTGGGAGAAGACCATGATGCCTTCGCGGAAGGCCATCAGGGTCGGGATCGAGGTGATGTCAGCAGCGGCGGCGAGGGCCTGTTCGGCCTCGGTGTCCACCTTGCCGAAAAGGATGTCGGAGTGGGTCTCGGATGCCTTCTCGTAGACGGGGGCGAACATCCGGCAGGGTCCGCACCAGGCAGCCCAGAAGTCGATCAGGACGATGTCGTTGTCGGTGACGGCGGACTCGAAATCTGCGGCGGTGAGGGCGACGGTACTCATGGAACGGTTCCTTCCGTTTCATCGGAATGGTGGGGCTTGATACCCCCTGGGGTACCGAACGCCGGAACGGGGCGGGGCATTCCCCGATGGCACTGCATGCCACTGCCCCGGCCGGGGGGGCTGGAGCAGGGCGGATGTGCCCATGGCCAGCACGAATCAAGCGCAGAGCCGGGAGAGGACGTGGGCGGGGACGCGTCCGGCCGGCCGGGATCCGGCCGAGGCTGCCGGCGACCGCGAAGCCGGTGTCGGCCAGGGTCAGGAGCAAGTCGAAGCCGGTGTCGGCCAGGGTCAGGAGCAAGTCGATCCGGACGATCGACGGATGGCCAACGGCCGGGCGGCTCTCGAGTAGGGCCGTTCGTCCCCTGCCGCCGGCACCACGAACCGCGATGTCATGGTGGGGGATCTACGCGACGGTCGCCGCTTCGGACGGACCGAGGTGAGCCATGAATCCCTCCATCCGCAGAACTCGGCGGGGCCGCCCGGCGTCGGCGGCCTCGCTGGAACCGGCACTCCTCGTCGTCACGACGGCGGCGGTGACCGCCGGGGGCATCGCATGGCTCGTCGGTGCCGGCGGTCTCGCCGACCTCCTGTGGGGCCTGGGCACCGTGTCCGCGATCGTGCCCGCGGTGGGATGGGTGTTGTCGGCGCTGCGCCGCGGGCATGCCGGCGTGGACGTGATCGCCGTGCTGGCTCTCGGGGGCACCCTGGCCGTCGGCGAGTACCTGGCCGGTGCCCTGATCGGGCTGATGCTCGCCACCGGCCGCACCCTGGAGACAGCCGCCCGGAGGCGCGCCTCCCACGACCTGCGTGCCCTGCTGGAACATGCCCCGCGCACGGCACGCCGCCGCACGGCGGACGGCGTGAGCTCCGTGCCACTTGGTGAGATCGCCGTCGGCGACCTGCTCGTGGTCGGCCCCGGCGAGGTCGTCCCCGTCGACGGCACCGTGGAGAGCTCGTCCGCCGTCCTGGACGAGTCCGTGCTCACCGGTGAGCCCCTGCAAGTGGAGCGGCCCCGAGGCGCCGGGGTGCGCAGCGGCGTGGTGAATGCGGGGGGCGCCTTCGAACTGCGGGCGACCGCCACCGAACAGGACAGCACCTACGCCGGGATCGTGCGGCTGGCCCAGCAGGCGGGCGCGGAGAATGCGCCCGTGGTGCGGTTGGCCGACCGCTACGCGGCCTGGTTCCTGCCGCTGTCCCTCGCCGTCGCGGGACTGGCCTGGCTGATCAGTGGTTCCGCGGTCCGTGCGGTGGCGGTCCTGGTCGTCGCCACTCCTTGTCCGCTGCTGCTCGCCGCACCGGTCGCCATCGTCTCCGGCCTCTCTCGTGCCTCACGCCTGGGCGTGGTCATCAGGGACGGTGGCGCGCTGGAGAGTCTCGGCCGGGCCCGCACGCTGCTGCTGGACAAGACCGGCAGCCTCACCCGCGGCCGTCCCCGAGTCGTCGACGTCGTCGCAGCACCCGGCTGGACACCATCGGAAGTGCTCCGCCTGGCCGCATCGGTCGACCAGTACTCGCCCCACGTGCTCGCCCGGGCGATCGCGGCCACCGCACGGGAACGCGGGCTGGATCCATCGGTCCCCGCCGACGTCACCGAGGAACCCGGCCGGGGCGCCACCGGAACGGTGGACGGGCACCGCGTCGCCATCGGCCGCACCGACTTCGACGAGGCCCGGCCGCCCTGGGCCGGGGCGGTCGACAACCGTGCCCTTCTCGACGGTGCGGCCGTCGCCTGGCTCACCGTCGACGGGAACCCGGCCGGCGCCGTCCTGCTTCGCGACCTGCTGCGCCATGACGCCCCCCGTACCCTGCGCCACCTGCGTTCGGCGGGCATCGACCGGGTCCTGATGCTCACCGGGGACCGCGCCGAACCCGCTCGCGAGGTCGCCGCCGTCCTGGGCCTGGACGACGTACGCGCCGAGCTCGGCCCGGCGGAGAAGGTCGCTGCTGTGCGTGCCGAGCGGGACCGTGCGGTGACCGTGATGGTCGGCGACGGCGTGAACGACGCCCCGGCCCTCGCCGCCGCCGATGTCGGCGTGGCCATGGGCGCCCGTGGTTCCACCGCCACCTCCGAAGCGGCCGACATCGTCCTCACCACCGACCGCGTCGACCGCCTGGCCGACGCCGTCTCCATCGCCGTACGCGCCCGGCGCATCGCTGTGCAGAGCGCCCTCGGCGGCATGCTGCTGTCCCTCGCCGCGATGGCCGCGGCGGCGGCCGGGCTGCTCCCACCGGCCGCCGGTGCGCTGCTCCAGGAGGGCATCGACGCCGCCGTCATCCTCAACGCGCTGCGCGCCCTGCGCGTGGACCGGGCCATGCGTCCCGCCCTCACCCCGGACACGGAGGCGCTGATCCACCGCTTCGCCGCCGAACACGACGATCTGCAGGACGTCCTCGAAGCCGTCCGCGCCGCCGCCGACCGGCTGTCCGACGCTCCGGGCCCTCAGGCCCTCGCGACGGTCGAGGAAGCACACCGGCTGCTCACAGAGCGGCTGCTGCCGCACGAGGACGCCGAGGAACACCGGCTCTACCCCGCCCTGGCTCCCGCGCTCGGCGGCCCCGAGGCCACTGCCACCATGAGCCGTGCCCACACGGAGATCGAGCGTCTCTCCCGTCGTGTCGCCACCCATCTGCACCTCGCCCACGTCGCCGGTGGCCTGGCCCCCGAGCAGCTCGACGACCTCCGCTCCTGCCTCTACGGCCTGAACACCGTGCTGCGCCTGCACTTCACGCAGGAGGAGGAGAGCTACTTCTCCTTGGCGCCCTGAGTGCAGCGGATGGGCCGTTCGGCACCGGCTCGGCCGTACGCCGGCGCGCAAGGTGGGAGCAAAAGGAGCGGCTCCGATACGGAGGTGATCACCCTGGAGGCCAAGCAGGCACGCCCGGCCTCCGCGCCGATCGGATCCCTCGACCGGCGGCTGCGGGGCGGCTTTCTCTTGCGAAGTTCAGAAGAAACTCAGAAGCTTCCGGCCGTAGGGGCCCGCCCAGGAGGCGCGATGCTTGGAGCAACATGAGCACCACGCCGAACCACACCAGTCCTCCTCCGCTGCGCAGGCACGACGGCGGTGCCGTCCGAGTCCTCGTGGTGGACGACGAACCCGACCTGACAGACGTCCTGGGTGCCGCGCTGCGCTCCGACGGCTGGGAAGTGCGCATCGCCGACGACGGGGCGAGCGCGCTGGAGGCAGCCACCGGATTCCAGCCCGACGTCGTCGTCCTGGACTGGATGCTGCCCGACACCGACGGACTGTCCGTCCTGCACGGCCTGCGCCAGAGGCTCCCGCAGGTCTGCGTGCTCTTCCTGACCGCGCGGGACGCCGTCGAAGACCGGATAGCGGGCATCACCGCCGGGGGCGACGACTACGTCACCAAGCCCTTCGCCTTGGAGGAGGTGCTGGCGCGATTGCGCGGGCTCACGCGCCGGGCAGGCATGTCGCGCGAGGACGACGCACCGCGTCTCGTCGTCGCGGACCTGGTGATGGACGAGGAGGCCCGGGAGGTCACCCGGTCCGGCCGGGTCGTCGAGCTGTCCCGTACCGAATTCGAGCTGCTGCGATTCCTGATGCGCAATCCGCGCCGCGTGCTGTCCAAGGAACAGATCCTCGACCGCGTGTGGTCCTACGACTTCGGCGGTCGAGCCCACGTGGTCGAGCTCTACATCAGCTACCTGCGCAAGAAGATCGACGCGGGGCACGCTCCACTGATCCACACGGTGCGCGGTGTGGGGTACGTCCTCAAGCAGAGCCGGACATGACCATGCGCAGGCCGCGCGTACCCGCCGCGATGCGTCGCAGAGCCGGGCGCGCCCGGCCGGCTTCGCTGCGTCTGCGTCTGACCACCGGTCTCGTCGTGCTGCTGGCCGTGGCGTGCGCGGTCGTCGGTGTGGCGACCACCGTCGCTCTGGAGAGCTTCCTCATCGGCCGGGTCGATCAGCAACTGGCCATGACGGGTGGCCGGTTCGCCGCCAGCCTCGAGCACGAGGAGCGTCCCGACTACGACAACGCCCCCGACACGCGCGGGCAGGCCGACGGAACCTTCGGAGCCCGTCTGCTGGCCTCTCGTAGCACCCAGGCCGCCGTGGTTCAGGACGACACCCACGCAGCTGTGCACCTGTCGCGGGCCGATCGCCGTGTCCTGGCGGGGTTGCCACCGGACGGCAAAGGTCACAGCACCCACTTGTCCGCGCTGAACGGCCGCTACCGCCTGGCCGCCGTGCGAGGCGACGACGGTGATGTCCTCGTGACGGGACTGCCGCTTCGTCCCGTGGAGGACACCGTGCATCGGCTGGTGGCCGTGGAAACCGCCGTCTTCAGTGCCGCCCTCGTGGCCACCGCGGCCGCGGGCGCGGTCTGGGTGCGTCTGTCCCTGCGGCCTCTGGAGCGCGTGGCCACCACCGCCACCGAGGTCACGCGTCTGCCCCTGACCAGCGGGGAGGTCGCCATGCCCGCCCCGGTCCCGCACAGCGACACGCACACCGAAGTCGGCCGGGTCGCCACCGCGCTCAACCTCATGCTGGGCCATGTGGGCGACGCTCTCGCCCGACGCCACGCCAGCGAGGAGCGCCTTCGCCACTTCGCCGCCGACGCCAGCCACGAACTCCGCACCCCGATCGCCACCATCCGGGCGCACACCGACCTGGCCTTGCGCCACCCGGGCCCGCTGCCCGACGAGGTACGGCACGGCCTGGAGCGCATCGCCGCGACGTCGCAGCGGATGAGCGGTCTGGTCGACGACCTGCTCCTTCTCGCACGTCTGGACGCGGGCCGCCCCCTGGCCCGCGAACCCGTGGACCTCACACGCCTGGCCCTGGACGCCGCGGACGACGCGCGGGCCCTGTCCTCGGACCACCTCTGGCGGCTGGAACTGCCCGAGGAACCCGTCGTCGTCGAGGGCGACGAACACCGCCTCCACCAAGTCCTCACCAACCTGCTCTCCAACGCCCGGATCCACACCCCGCCCGGCACGAGGGTGACCCTGTCCCTCACCTCGGGCCCGGACCACGTCGGCATCACCGTCGCCGACGACGGCCCGGGTATTCCCGAAGCTCTCCAGGCAGAGATCTTCCACCGCTTCACCCGGAGCGATCCCGGCCGCTCTCGCCGGACGGGCGGCACGGGTCTGGGGCTGGCGATCGTGGACGCCGTCGTCGCCGCGCATCACGGCACGATCCGTGTCGACAGCAGTCCCGGCAGCACCTCGTTCCGTCTACGGCTGCCCCTGGCAGCAACGGCCGCCGGGACATCGGCTTCCCACGAGGACGGGCCGCTCTCACGTGGATGACGCCCACGTGCGGCGCGCTGCTCTGAGTTCCCTGTGAGCGGGCGGGAGCGGGGTGCTCTCAGAGGCTTTCGAGAAGTTGCCCCGGCAAGGTGGCCGGCACAGACCGGTTCACCTAGGAGTCCCATGGCCACCACCACTGCGAGCAGCCGCCATGCCAGGGCGCGGCCCCCTCGGCCCGGCCCGACCACACCCCGCGTCCTCGGAGCTGTCGCCCAGCTGCTGATCTTCACCGGTGCCGCGGCCGTGATCGGCCTGTGGTGGTCCGACACCACTTCCGTGGTCGGACTCTCCGGGTGGCTGACCGACGCCGGCCGGGTGACCGGCCTGCTGGCCGGGTACGCCTGCGCGGTGCTGCTCGCGTTGATGTCCCGCCTGCCCGTGCTGGAGCGGGCCGTCGGCTCGGACCGCCTGGCTCGTTGGCACGCACTGGGCGGCCGGTACACCGTTTCGCTGACGCTCGCCCACGCCGTGCTGATCACCCTCGGCTACGCGGCGAGTGCCCACGCGGGCGTCGTCGAGCAGGCCACCACGCTCGTCCTCGGCTATCCCGACATGCTCTCCGCCACGGCCGGCCTGGGGCTCCTGCTCGCCACCGGCGTCATCTCGGCCCGCGCCGCACGCCGTCGGCTGAGCTACGAGACATGGCACTACCTGCACTTCGCCACGTACCTCGCCATCTTCCTGGCCTTCTCCCACCAGCTGTCCAGCGGCGCCGACTTCGTCACGCACCGCCCCGCCCAGCTCGCCTGGTACGCCCTGTACATCGGTGTGGCCGCCCTGCTGGTGTGGTATCGGTTCCTCACTCCGCTACGGCGGGCACTGCGGCACCGGCTGATCGTGACCGAGGTGCGGCCCGAAGCGCCCGGAGTGGTGTCCGTCTTCATGGCCGGTCTGCACCTCGACGATCTGGGCGCGCAGCCCGGTCAGTTCTTCCGCTGGCGCTTCCTCGCCCCCGGGATGTGGTGGACGGCGAACCCGTACTCACTGTCCGCACCGTCCGGCCGGGGTCTGCTGCGCATCACCGTGAAGGCTGTCGGACGCCACAGCGAGGCCCTGGCGCGACTGCGGCCAGGTACCCGGGTGTGGGCAGAAGGGCCCTACGGCGCCCTCACCGCGGCACGACGCACCTCCTCGAAGGCGCTGCTGCTGGCCGGCGGTGTGGGAATCACCCCGCTGCTTGCCCTGTTCGAGACGCTGCCCGGCGATGTCACCCTGCTGTACCGGGCACGCCGGCCGCAGGACCTGGTGCTGCGGCGTGAGATCGACGCCATAGCCGTCCGTCGCGGTGCGACCGTGCACTACGTGGTGGACGAACCTGCCGTGCACGCCTCGCCCCTCACCGCCGACGCACTGATCACCCTCGTGCCGGACATCGCCGAGCGCGACGTCTACCTGTGCGGCCCCCCAGGAATGACATCCGCAGCGATCCCGGCTCTGCGACGGGCCAAAGTGGCGCGCAGCCGCATCCACCACGAGTCCTTCGCTCTCTGACCTCACCCGCACCCCTGAAAGGAGCAGCCTCATGGCAATGCGCCGCGCCGCCCTCATGGCCACGTCCAGCGTTGCGGGCCTGGTCCTGCTGCTGTCCCTCAAACCGCACCACACCACCCTGCCCGCACTGGCCGGTACCGGCCCGGGTGCGGCGACGTCCTCGCCGACTCCCGGCTCCGGACGGGCCGGTCACTCGACCACATCGAGCGGCGGCGGTGACGGGGCCGGGGCCACCGGAACCTTCACCGGTGCCGTCGAGCAGACCCCCTACGGCCCGGTGCAAGTCGCCGTCACCCTCTCCCACGGCAAGCTGGCCGAGGTCCGGGCCCTGCAGACCCCGGGCGGGGAAGCGCGCAGCCGGGCCATCGCCGACTACGCCGTGCCCAGATTGACCAGGGAAGCCCTGGGTGCGCAGAGCGCCGACATCCAGGCCGTCTCCGGCGCCTCCTACACGAGCGAGGGCTACATGCTGTCCCTCCAGAGCGCCTTGGACAAGGCCGGTGCCTGACAGCCCGGGCGCCCGACGCACCCCAGGGCTGCGCCACGTGGAGCACGTCATGGGCACGGTCTTCTCCTTCGACCTGCGCGACACTCCCACGCCTGCCATACGGCACGCACTCGACCGAACCGTGACATGGCTGCACCGGGTGGACGAGGTGTTCTCCACCTACCGCCCCGGCAGCCAGATCAGCCGGCTGGCCCGCGGCGAGGTCACCCTCGCCGACTGCGAGCAGGACGTCACCGAGGTGCTCCGGCTCTGCGAGAGCGCACAACGCCTCACCGACGGCTGGTTCAGTCCCACCCCCGGTGGCCGTCTCGACCCGACCGGCTTGGTCAAAGGCTGGGCCATCGAGCGGGCGTCCGAGATCCTGGCGCGGGCCGGGGCGCGCAACACCTGTGTCAACGGCGGCGGCGACATCCAGCTACGCGGCGAGTGCGCCCCCGGCGTGCCCTGGCGCGTCGGCGTCGCCCACCCCTCACTGCCCGGTCAGCTCAGTACCGTCGTGTCCGGCCGGGATCTCGCCGTGGCGACCTCCGGCACGGCCGAACGCGGCCCCCACATACTCGACCCGCGTACCGGCCGTCCGGCGGGATCAGACCTGCTGTCGATCACCCTGGTGGGCCGCCATCTCACCGACGTCGACGCCTGGGCGACCGCTGCCTTCGCCATGGGTTCGAGCGCCCGTGAATGGATCGACTCCCTCCCCGGTGTCGAGGCCTTCGCCGTCACCTCCGGCGACCGCGCATGGTGGACCGAAGGCTTCCCGGGCGTCTTCGGTCCCTCCGCCACCGGGACCTGGCCCGGTTGACCGAGCCACAGTGGGAGGTGCCGCACGCCACCTGGTCGATGCCTCCTACGACGCCGCCCTCGTGGTGGTGGGCAGGCGGACCCGTCGGGCGACGGTCGGCACTCATATCGGTCCGGTGACCCAGGCGCTGCTCCCTCATGCCGTCGCTCCTGTGGCGGTGATCCCGCACGACTGAACGGCACAAAGCCGGACGAGGACAGCGAACACCCTCCGGGAGGCCTCTTGCCTGTCCGACCCTCAGACACCCCCTCACCGTCGACCAGCCCCGGGCCGAAGGCGGCAAGGACACGGCACCGACGCCCGTGGAAGCCCCGCCCCTGCCCGCCGAGCGACAGGCCGCGACGCGTGCGGTGGTCTCCCACCGCACGGTGAGCAACACACCGGCCGATGTGTCGTGGTGGCGCTCCCGACGCAGGCACGGCGTGGCAGGGCGGTGAGTGGTTCCGGGCGTACCGCCCTCGTTCGGCGGACAGCGCGGGCGGCACTTGGCTCGTTGTGCGGATATGGACGACGAACGCACGGACCGGGACCGGTCACCGTACGAAGAGGGGCAGCACCGTAGCGCGCTGAGGTTCCTCACCGAGGACGCCCTCGCCCGCCGCCTGGGGGTGACGTCAAGGCCGCCGGCGCGGCCCGGGCCCACGGCCTCTGACGGGACCAGGCGGTGCGACGGCTGGTGCCCGCTCGTAGGCTGCAGCCATGACCGAGATCCACAACCCGACGCCCCGCGACGCCTTCGAACTGCTCATGGCCGGTAACCAGCGCTTCATCTCCGGCATCCCCGAGCACCCGAACCAGGACGCCATCCGCCGCACCCAAATCGCACCCTCCCAGCAGCCCTTCGCCGTGCTGTTCGGATGCTCCGACTCCCGCCTGGCCGCCGAGATCATCTTCGACCGGGGCCTGGGCGACCTGTTCGTGGTGCGCACCGCGGGGCATGTTGCCGGGGCGGAAGTCCTCGGTTCCATCGAGTACGGCGTGAGCGTGCTCGACGCCCCGCTCGTCGTCGTACTCGGCCACGACTCGTGCGGGGCCATCGCAGCCGCCCGTGCCACAGCCGACGGCGGCCATGTGCCCGGCGGCTTCGTCCGTGACGTCGTCGAACGGGTGACCCCGAGCGTGCTGGCTGCCCGGGCCTCCGGACGCGAGACGGCCGACGAGATTCTGGCCGGGCACATCGAGAACACCGTGGACCTGCTGCTGGAGCGCTCCCGCGTCCTGGCCGAGCGGGTGACAGCCGGCCGCCTCGGCGTGGTGGGGTTGTCCTACCGGCTGGCCGACGGCAGCGCCCAGCTCGTCGCCTCCCGCGGCATCGACGCCGCGGTGCCCGCCGAGTCCTGACCGCCCTGGCCATAACAGACCCGGGCGTGATGTGCCCCGGTGGGAGGCGCCCCGTATACGTGAAGGGGAACCCACCGGGGTCGCGCCGATCAGCCCGGGAAGGGCGGCGCTGGACGGTTCACGGAGCCGGCCACGCGTCCAGCCCCCCACGGCCGCCCCGGAACGGGCCGCGGGCCGCGAGGTGTGCCGGGGCATGGGGACCGGTCGTCACCGACGGGGGCGGCACGCGCTGCGCCCGGCGTGCCCTCGCGGGCCTTCGACGCCTACGAGCCTGACCAACCGCTGCTGCTGGGGCTGGGCGGGGCCGTCATCGCCGTGCTGGGCGCGCTGATTGCGGCCGGCTGTGGCGGCCAGTCCGGCTACGGCCACGGCTCTGCGCACCGAACAGCACCGCATGGTCGCGTGTGCTCATGTCTACGCTGGCGGCGTGACATTGGTGTGGGTGACGGGCAATTCAGGGACGGGCAAGTCCACGGTGTGCGGGGTGCTGCGAGCGCGTGGCTTCGTCGCGGTCGACGCCGACGAGGACGGCTTCTGTCGCTGGTTCGACCGGGCTGACGGCGAGGTCGTGACGGATCCGCCGTATCCGGTACCCGAAGGCTGGCTCGACCGATTCGGGTGGGAGATCGTCCGCGAGCGGGTGGAAACCCTCGTCGAGGAATCCCGTTCCCGCATCGCTTTCCTGTGCGGGTCGGCCGAGAACGAGGCGGACATCCTCGACCTCTTCGACGTCATCGTGTGCCTGGTGATCGATGACGAGACTCTCCGCCAACGGCTCGCGACCCGCACGACGAACCCGTTCGGTCGACATCCCGAAGAGCTCGCGGCGGCCCTGCAGTGGAATCCTCGTATGCGGCCGCTCTACAAGAGCCGTGGCGCGACGATCATCGACGGGTGCAAGCCGGTGACCGAGGTGGTCGACTCCGTGATCGCTGCGGTCCAGGAGCCGTGACAGCGTGGGACCGGCTACGGCTACGGCTACGGCGCACGCGCACCTTCTTGGTCCCTTTAAGATGGGGACGGTGACAGCAAGTGCCAGTGAGATCGAGAAGGCCGCCGAAGTGCTTCGTGCCGGCGGCTTGGTGGGTGTACCGACCGAGACCGTCTACGGACTGGGCGCCGACGCCGAGAACCCCGTGGCCGTCTCGCGTATTTTCCAGGTCAAGGGGCGGCCCTCTTCGCACCCGCTGATCGTCCACATCGGGAGTGCGGAGCAGCTGGACGAATGGGTCCGGGACGTACCCGCCTCGGCTCGTCTCCTGGCCCGGCACTTCTGGCCGGGGCCCCTCACACTGGTGTTGCACCGCGGGCCGCGGGTGCCTCTTGAAGCGACAGGTGGACTGGAGACGGTTGCCGTGCGGGTGCCCGATCACCCCGTCGCCCTCGCGCTGCTGTCGGCGTTCGGCGGCGGTGTCACGGCTCCGTCCGCCAACCGTTTCGGTCAGGTCAGCCCCACGACCGCGAGCGACGTCCGTGCCGAGCTCGGCGACGGCGTCGATTTCGTGCTGGACGGCGGCTCGTGCGAGGTCGGTGTCGAGTCGACCATCGTCGACGTCACGGGTGAGATGCCGACCATCCTGCGGCCCGGCGGGGTGACGCGTGAGGACCTGGAAGCGGTGCTGGGATATCCACTCACCGTGCCTGCTGTGAGCCGGGTCCGGGTGCCGGGCCAGCATCCGTCCCACTACGCGCCGAGTGCGCGGGTCGTCCTGGTCGAGCCCGAGAAGATCGTCGACGAGGCGGAGGCGGCGCAGGAGCTGGGGCACCGGGTGGGCGTCTTTCTGCCCGCCTCCTTCGCCGACGCTGAGGTCAAGGCGCATGCGGTGGTGCCGGTGCCCCGTTCGTCGGCCGCCTACGCGCGCGGGCTGTACGGGTTCCTGCGCGAACTCGACCAGAAGGGGTGCGACCTGATCGTCGTGTCACTGCCGCCGGAGGAGGGGCTGGGTCTGGCGATCGCCAACCGGCTGCGTCGTGCCGCCGGCCCCCGGCCCACCGTGTGACATCACCCCGCCCCGGTCCCGGTGACGTGCCGCAGTCCGGGGGCGTGCCTGTGGCAGAGCGCTGGCCTACCGGTCGTGCACCGAGTCCGTACCGTCGCTGAGGGGCGGTCTGCTGTCTCGGTCGTCGAGGAAGGTGGGGGTTTCGGCGAGCGGGGCTGGCTGGTGCGGGGGTACTGCGTCGCGGTGTCCTCGGATCTGATCGACATGTCGCAGAAGTGGAGCCGTTTGCCCGGGGGCTTCAGGATCTCGGCGACGGTGCCGGGGTACCTCTCCTACGCCATGTGGGTGCAGCTGTGCAGCCCTTCCGCACGCAGCAGCACGATGGTGGCCTGGGCGTAGCAGGTGGCTAGGAGCGTGGGTCAGTAACGAGCAAGCAGCTCGGCTTCCTGCGGCCGGGTGATTGGTCGGGGCGGCCCTGTCGCGGCCCGTGGGGTTGCGGTGGGGGTCTGCCCACCGAGTGTCCGGTCGGCAGGGCTCGTGACGTGGCCGGGGCGACCGGGCTGGTCAGACGGTGGTGTAGCCGTAGAACAGCAGGCGCACCATCAGCCAGGGGTCGTGGGGCGGATAGCCGCGCTTCTCGGTGTAGTTGGCCAGGACCGGGGAGAGGTCGAGTACTTCGTCGACCAGGTCAGCGACGAACTGGGCCAGGTGCCTGGGCCCCGGGCAGCCAGTCATACAGCGACGGCGGCAGTGGTAGAACCTGATTCGGGTCGAACGCCTTGAATCGCTTGTCCACCGCCGCCGCACGCGTCTGGGACCGCTTCTTCTCGACCGGCTCGACCTCGAACGGGCTCATCCCGTCGCGCATGCCGTGATCGTCTCGCACGACTGGTCACGAGCTGCGGGGCGGGTGGACGCGGGATGCCTGCTCAGACAGTCGTCGACCGGAGTTGGTGCGGCATGTTCCAGCCCTCGGCGAGCCTCGATGGGTGAACGTTGCGTCCCCCGCCGAAGAACTCGCAGAACTTCATGATCAGCGGGTCCCAGCCGAGCGGGTCCACATAGTGCGTCCCCGGGATGACCAGGTCTTCCTCGACATGGGCGCGAAGGACCTCGACCTCGAAGGCAGTGGCATGCGGTTCGCGGCCGCCGAAGGGATGGAACGCGTCGACCCTGCATTCCAGCTGGACCGGGCACTCCGCAACCCGGGGGGCCCGGACCAGGTCCGATGCCTGTTCGGTCAGCTGTGCGGTCGAGAACTTGTCCGGCTCGTGCCGGTAGCCCTGCTTCGCCTTGTCATCCGGCACGGCCGGCTTCCCCGTGGTGAGCGCGATCCGGTCGACGGCATCGACCATCGCTGATGAGGGCAGGTTGAGCACGCACTCGCCCTCCCGCAACAGGTTCGCTGTGGTCTGGGCGTTGTTGCCGAGACCGAGCATGCAGGACTGGCCCAGCCACCACGCCGACGACATCGGCATCAAGTTCGACGTGCCGTCCTCGTTGAGCGAGCTGATCAGCACCACCGGAGTTCCGAAGTACAGGACCTTGAGTCCGGGGACGACGTGCATGCGCTGCGCCTTTCGCGGAGTGTGAGACGGACGGGCTCGCGATCCGGAACACGAACCGTCGCTGACTCTCTCGTGAGCGAACCCACCGACGCTGGCGGAAATACGGCATCGCGTTTCGGACAAGTGGAACGGCCCTCCGATGACGGGCCAGCGTTGATTACCGGCACACGCTCCTAGGTCCCCGCAGGTGGCGGCCAGTTGGGGTGGGCCGATGACTTCGATTTCGGTGTCGAAGCGGCCGATGGTGGCGGCGAGTCCGGTCCACGACCGGGAGCCGGGGATGAGCCGGCGGTGACGGGATCCGAGTTCCTCGACGATTCCGTCCGGGGCGAAGGGTGCGACATCGGCGGCCGGGAGGCCGAGAATGACCCTGGTGGGGGCCAGTCGGTGGTGGTGCTGGCTTCGTAACTGACGTGCGAAACCGTTTGTCAGCGAGTTCGGGCAGCACTTGGTGGTCGCAGGGCAAGAAAATGTCGATGAGAACTGGCACCGGTCGTGGGGCACTGAGGCGCGACGCTGTGAAGATCTCCGAAACCTCCACCGCGGCTCGGTTGATCCACCAGACTTGTCCCAACGGAGATGGGACGGCAAGCGTGGCAAACAGCGCACTTCTGGTGATGGACGTCCAACGGGACGTCGTGGCCATCGCCGATGACGGTTCCGGATATCTACCGCGCTTGCGAAGGGCGATCGACGGTGCTCGGGCTGCAGGTATCACCGTGATCTACGTGGTGCTCGGGTTACGGTCGGGCGATCCAGAAGTCAGCCCCCGCAACAAGGTGATGACAAACGCCGTGCGGGCCGGCTTGTTCACCGAGGGAGCCCCTGGCACTGAGATTCATGACGACGTCGCGCCCCAGCAGGGCGACGTCGTGGTCACCAAGAGGCGGGGGAGCGCGTTCTCGGGCAGCGACCTCGACTTGGTACTCAGGGCTCGCGATATCGACAGCCTTGTTCTCACCGGTATCGCCACCAGCGCTGTAGTGCTGTCCACGCTGTGGCACGCCATCGACCTGGACTTCGGCCTCACCGTCCTGGCGGATGCCTGCCTCGACACCGACCCCGAGGTGCACCGGATGCTCACTGAAATGCTGTTCCCGCAGTGGGCAGATGTCCTCGCGGTCGAGGACTGGCTCAAAACCATCGCACCGCGATAGCGGAAGCCCGCCCGGGGTCATCCCGCTCCTGGGACCCGTTCCGCCCGTGGGAGGGGAGCGCGGCCGTCCACGGCGGTGCCCCGATGTCGTTCTCGCTGACCGCGGGTAGGACCACGACAAGTACCGCCGTCTGGTCCGGGGGCTCGGGGTGAAACCGCTGGTCGCCCGACGGGGCGTCGGCCACGGTTACGGATACGGCACTCAACGCTGGGTCGTCGAGCGCGCGTTAGCTCACCTGCACGGGTTCAGCCGCCTGCGGATCCGCTGGGAGATACGCGAGGACATCCACGGGGTTTTCCTCACTCTCGGATGCATCCTGATCCGTTGGCGACGTCTGAACGCGCCCCGCTGCGGCGAGGACGAGGCAGCTGTTGCAGGATCTGGGCGTCAGAACCCAGCTCCCGGAGGCACTCCATCACCATCATCACGCACGAGGATCCGATCGGCCGGGGTCCCACGAACTACATCATTCACGCCGATCTGTCGGACCGGCAGGACGGCTGGCGCGATCAACTGTGGACCCGTCAGCTCACCGAGGAGACGTTCGAGGTGGCCTGCCTGCCCTTCTTCACCTACGGAATCTGCTACCGCGACGTCGTGACAATCGACAGCAACCACCTGGTGACCAGGGTCGTAAGCAAGTCCGGTCACCGGACTCTTCGTGTCGCACTCGTGGTGGAACACGCAGACCGAGACCAGGTACACGAGCTCCTGCACGGCAAGGCGGTCGACACCGGCCTGCCCCATGAGTGGCTCCAAGGCACCTACCTTGCCGTGAACCTCCCGCCCGGCTCGGATGAGGCACCCTTCGTCGAGGCATTGGAACCACTTGCCCAGGCCGGCGCCCTCCACTGGGAGATCGACTCCTGACCCGAAAGATCATTCCATTAGGAATTCTGCTCGAAGACAATCGGGTCCTCGATGGCGGCCTCGTGAAGGACGAGGTTCTGCCCTGCTGTGGACTGCTGGTCGGTCGGGACGCGCTTGTAGACCGGGTTCGCCACCGAGGGCCCCTTCCGTACGAAGGATCGGACCCTGCCTGTCGTCGAAGCAGCCTGCAGCGATCACCAACGGATCTGATTGAAATTCGGGCCGCCTCGAAGCCCGGGATTGCACCAGTTCATTGGACGCGTCCGCCGCACGTCGTCAATCGGGCGTGCGCTGTGGTCCACGACCGTCTTACCCATGTCCATCCAGCGGCACCGGTGTCTGTTCACCCCCTGCCGTGCCCGCCACAGAGTCTTCTCCCCCCAGGCGGTACTGCAGCTGTGGGTGGAGACAGGGGTCCGTGCCCACCGGCCGGCGAGCACGGACCCCTGTGGTGCCGCAAGGATTAGCTCTTGCCTAGGAGCTGCTTCATGGTGTCGACCTCTTCGCTCTGCGAGGAGATGATCTGGTCGGCCATCTTCGTGGTCGGAGCGTAGGCGCCGTTGGCCTTCTCAGTCTTGGCCATCTCCACCGCCCCCTCGTGGTGCTTGATCATCATTCGGAGGAAAGCTGTGTCGAACGCCGCACCCGACGCCTTCTCCAGCTCGTCCATCTCCTGGCTGGTCATCATGCCGTCCATGCCGTGCATGCCGTGCGTGGAGTGGTCCATGGCGTCCTGGGAGGGCACGCTCTCACCCCAGGAGGTCAGCCAGCCTGAGAGCGTCTTGATCTCGGGATCCTGAGCCTTCTTGATGTCCGAGGCCAGCTTCTTCACCTGGCTCAACTTGGCGCGGCTGGCTGCGAGGTCGGCCATCTCGACGGCCTGGCGGTGGTGAGGGATCATTCCTTGCGCGAACGCGACGTCGGCCGCATTGTGCTGGCTCTGCGAGGCCGATGCCGACGCGGAGCTGTGGCCGTCGTGGCCGGCCGAGCCGTCGCTGCCCGAGCCGCAGGCGGCCAGCAGCACAGAGGCGGCGCCGACGGCGGCCAGGACGGTGGCGCGGCGGATGAGGGAACGCGTGATGTTCATCGTGGTGCAACTCCTTGACGCTGCCCCGGATTGGGGCGCGGTCGTGGTGGAAGTGAGGGCGTGCGAAAGCGCGGCACCGGTCACCGGCAGGGCCGGGACAAGGGGGTGCCGTGCGGGCCGCTCTATATCCGCAGGAGCTGCAGCTGGGAAAGGTCGGGTGGCGCCCGGCTGCCTATGGTTGCCTCAGGGGCCCGGGCGCCCAGGTGGACTGCGGGGCCGTCGGTGAACGCGCCGCTGAGGGCCGGCGGGGTATAGGGGGAGCCGACGCCGGTGGCCGCGCAGGCCTGGTCGGCGTGATCGAGATGGCCCGCCCCGCCGGACAGGTGCGCGCACTGCTGGGCAGCGGATGCGCTCTGTGCGTGGGCCATGACCATGGTGGGGCCGCGGTCGGCGTGGAGTGCGGGTGAAGCGCTGGACGGCAGGGCGTGCATGCCCAACACCCCAGCGAGCACCGTCAGCACCAGCAGCACGCGAAGCCGCCCGGTGGGGCGGCTTGGGGACGGGCTGCGTGCGGTCACTGTCGCATAGTAGAAGACCGGGGTGCGGGACGGGTTGTCTGGCCCATGCAGCCGGAGCCGCAAAGGGTCACTGTCGTGGAGTTCGCCCAGGACGCGGCTGGAGAGACGGAAGGTGTAGAGGTCGAGGACGCCGGGCGGGTCGTGGACGCGCGCCGCAGCGCCGCGTGCAGGACCTGGAGCCGGCCGTCGGCCAGCTTCGACGGCTCTTCTTGGCGCGCCCTTGACGGCTTTGCCGCGCGCTGCGGGGTGACGTGTCAACATCCCGTCGGCATCGGACCGATCGGCGTCAGCGTCGCGTCATGAGCCATCCGAACCGGGGAGCACCGGGCATAGCGTCCGTTGCAAGCCCCGGACCGCCTTCCCGCTTCCGGGGCATCATGCGACCTCGACCGACCTACGTCGGACACACCCGGAGGCACTCCATAGCAGACGGCCTCTACGACGAAGACGCGGATCCTTCCGATCAGTCCCCGGCCGGCCCTCTGTACGTACCGGCTAGTACTCCAGCAGGATTTCGCTGCCTGACCAGGTCTTTCCGCCGGGTGGCGGGAGTGTAGCGGGACTTCGATCGTGCGGGGGCGGTCTCATGG
>NZ_JBHTWG010000039.1:51195-61931 GCF_042792555.1 Streptomyces sp. NPDC056628 | reverse complement strand
GTGCTGGACCGGCATCTGCACCACCTGCCACCAAGCCCTGCCCAGCAGGTCACCTTCAAGGCCAAGATCGAGACAGACCTAACGGAGTCCTACTATGTGGTGAGGATTTCAGGATCTTCTGGTCGGACATTCCTGATCGTGGGGGGGGCAAGGGCGCCCGTCTCCACGAGGGGGACGGGCGCCCTGTGACACATGGGCCGACTGCACAGGCCGGCTGTGGTGTCCGACCTTGTCGGTGATCGCCTCGCTTCTTGAACCCCTCCTCAGCAGTTCAGGAAGTCTGGCGGGCGACGCGCGCGGGGTCCGTAACGTCCCTCCGGGTCACCGCCAGGTACACCACCAGGCCGAGGATGACGGCCAGGAAGAGCCCGCTCGTGACGACGGTGCCGAATCCGAGGCCGCCGTCGCCGGTCGGCTGGGACAGGTAGTCGCCGATCGAGGCTCCGAGCGGGCGAGTGAGGATGTAGGCGATCCAGAAGCTCCACACCGCGTCCAGCCCCAGCGTGAAGTGCGCGATCGCTACGGCGGCGATGGCCAAGGCGAAGAAGACAGCCGAGAGCCAGTAGCCGAGGTCCATGCGCTCGGAGACAAGGTCGCCAGCAGCCGTGCCGAGGGCGAAGGTGAACAGTACGGCCAGCCAGTAGTTACACCTCGCGGCTGGTGGTGTCGACGCTGTGGATGGAAAGGGTTCGTTCCCGCTGGTACCAGACGACGAAGACGACCGCGAGGAGGAGTGCGAACACCCCGGTGCTCGCCTCCAGCGGGACGCCCATGTTGTCGGTGAGGTTGTCGCTGATCAGTGTGCCGACGACGCTGATCAGGGCGACAGCGGGCCAGTACACGCCCGCGCGGTACCCCGTGGTGCGGAACTGGACGACGAGGACGACCGCGAGCAGCGCGCTCATGAGCGTGGACACGCCGGTCAGGCCCAGGCCAGCCTTCTCGTTGAGCAGGTCGGCAGCGGTCTCGCCGACCGTCGTGCACAGCACCTTGATGATCCAGAAGTAGGCGGTGACCTCGGGTACCTTGTTCCAGCGCTGACGGTGGGAGTGCGGAGCGGGGGCACTCGTGCCCGGTTCGGCATCGGGAGTCTCGGAGAGTTCGTAGGTCGTGGGCAAAACGTTGCCAGCGGTTACCTGAACGCATCCTGACTGCCGCGCGGCTTTCCCGGCTCGCCGGGTCCGGTCTGATCACGATGGGTGCCATGCACACCCGCGCCGCGTCCTGGCTGCGGCACCGGCTCGGCCGCGCCGTCGTCCTGGCCTACACCCTCGCCCTGATCCTGCCCGCCCCCGGCCTGTGGCTGCGCCGCCCCCATTCCTTGCCGCCGTCGCATCTGGCACTGGACACCGCACCGCTCCTGCTGTCCCTGGTCCTGTTCTCAGCCGGGCTCCAGGTTCCCGTCCGCGCGCTGGGTGCCCTGCTGCGGCACCCGAAGGCTCTGCTCGCCGGTCTCGTGCTGCACCTGGCGATCCCACTGACGGTCGTTCCGTTTCTCGCGTTTCTCCTGCGACGCACCCCGGACACCGACGGCGGCAGCGGACTGCTCACCGCGATGATCCTCGTCGTGGCGATGCCCGTCGCCGCCGGGGCGACCGTGTGGACCGACAGGGGCGACGGAGATCAGCCGACCATGGTGGGTCTCGTCCTGGCCTCCACACTCCTCAGCCCGCTGACCACTCCCCTGCTGCTGGCGACGCTGTCGCCTCTGCTCAGCGGTGGCTACGCGCACACCCTCGCGGCCACCGGCCGCCTGGCGGGAAACGGATTCGCCCTCACCGCCGTGGTCCTTCCCTGCGCGGCGGGCCTGCTGGGCGCACTCGTCCTGTCCGCGCAATCGCTGGGCCGCCTAGTCGCCGCGGTGGCGCCGTCGGCCATGGCCGGTTCCCTGGTGCTGACCTATGTCAACGCCAGCGGCGCCCTCGGATCCGTCCTCACCCGGCCACGACCGCTGCTGTTCGCCGCGGCCCTGGCCGTGGCCGCACTGGTCTGCCTGCTCTCCTTCGTCCTCGGTGGGGTCGCCGCCCGCGTCCTGCGGCTGGAGGCGGGCACCGCCTCATCGCTGACGCTCGCCTGCGGGATGAACAACAGCAGCGCGAGTGCGGTGCTGATCACCGCGTCCCTGCCCGACAAACCTCACCTGCTGCTGCCGGTGCTGGCCTATGGGCTGCTGCAGAAGACCGCCGCGAACCGGATCATCAGCCGGCTGCGACAGGCTCCCACCGCGGCAGGCGCCTGAACGGTACTCAGCCGCCGCACTCGGAGCCGGGCTCCTCTCGGCGTACGGGCACGAGCAGGGTGAAAGCGGCAGGACGGCGGCCGGTCAGGGAGAGTCTGCCGCCCAGAGAGACGGCCAGGTCGCGGGCGAGGGACAGGCCGGTGCCGGAGCCCGCTCCCGCGCCGATGCGGCCGCGGTCGAACAGCTGGGACACATCGCTGTCGACCGTGCCCTCGTCGGTCACATCGAAGGCGACGGCTTCCACGAGGTCGCGGGCCATGAGGCGTACGGTGCCGCGCCCGTGGACGCGCGCGTTCTCCAGCAGGACGCCGAGGATCTCGGTGACGGGAGCGCCGAGGACGCCAACGTCGTTGCCCGTCTCAAGCCTCTGCCTCCCGGCGTCTGCCGTCGCGGGCGAACAGTCCGTGCCAGCGCTCCTCGGTCTCCCGGAGCACCTGTGACACGGGCGTGTCCGGGGCGGGCCGACGCGGCAGGCCGTGGAAGCGGGACAGGCGCGGCACCTCCTCCACCGTGCGGTGCAGGCGACGCGTGGTCGCCAGGGCCTCCTCCAGGGCCGGCCGAGTCCGAGCGGCGTCGTCCTGGGCGAGCCCCGCCTCCAGCGTCTACTGAGGCCCGGTGAGCGGGGTGCGTAGGACGCGGGCGCCGACGACTACCTCGTCGAGCCCTTCAGCCTGACCGTGCTGCTCGCCCGGCTCCGTGCCCATCTGCGCCGCCAGGACGTCGCCACGCCGCCGCAGGAACCCGTCCGGCTGGCCGACCTCGTTCTCGACGTCGTGGCCCGACGCCGCGCGCTGTACGACGCGGACGTCGACCTGCGTCCCAAGGAGTTCGACCTGCTCACCGTCCTGGCCCTGTACGCAGGGGAGGCCGTCTCCCGGGAAACCGTGATGGCCGGAGTCTGGGACGAGAACTGGTTCGGCTCCACCAAAACTCTCGACGTCACCATGGCCGGCCTGCGCCGCCGCCTCGCGCAGGCCGCCGACGCCTCGGTCCACCCTGGCAGCCTGGCCCGCATCACCACCCAGCGCGGACACGGCTACCGCCTGGAACTCTGCCCGGCCCCGTGGCGCGGCAGCAGCGTGCAGGCCGCTGGTCCGCCCGCGCCCTCGCTCGGGCAGCACTCACAGCCGCCGGGAGCCGCCGTACGGACTCGGCTTCACCGACCGCGGGGTGTCTGCCGCCGCATCGCCCTCCAGGACGTCCCACCCCCCGCGCCCGCGGCCCCTGGCGGCGAGCGTTCGGGAGCTCGGAGCCCTCACCGCGCCGGGCGCCGCCGATGCGACCGGCGACCTGCTCCGGCTGCTGAAGTCGCTCCTCGCCTGGGGATGATCACGCGGCAGGACGGTCGAGCTTCCGGCGGTGGCCGCCGGGGGCCGAACCGGTCAGGGAGCCTCCTCGCCCTGGGCGACCTCGACCTCGTGGTGGAAGTCGACGACGCCTGCCGTTCCTGCGGCGACGGACAGGACCGTGCAGGCCACGAGGAGGAACGCGGTACGGCGGGTGGTGCGCGGGCGCGTCCGGGTGGGTGCGAGAAGTGCGGCGACGCGTCGCGGCACCGGTCCGGTCGTCGCCGCAGGGGCGAAGTCCGGGCGGGTGGAGGGGGAGGCATTGCCGGCGAGGGCGGCGCGGGCGATAGCCGTGGCGATCAGGCGCCGGTCTCCGGTGATCTCCGCGGCGGCCTCGTCGGCGGCCCGCTCGGCGGCGAAGCGGATGGTGGCGCGGGTGGCGCGCAGGGCGGGGTGGCAATGGGCGGCGAGTTCGGCAGCGGCCAGGAAGTAGTGGTGGCCGGCCCGGTTGTGGGCGCGCTCATGGGCGAAGAGCGCCTCGCGCTCGGCAGGTCCCAGGCTGCGCAGCATGGCGGTGGTGACGACGATGCGGTGGGGCCGTCCGGGAAGGGCGTACGCGTCCGGATCAGGCGATTCGATCACGCACAGGTCACCTGCGGCCGGGCGGCGGCTGGCCTGCGCGCGGGCGGTTTGGAAGGCGCGGGTCTGCCGGAAGGCCGAGCATGCGAGGGTCCAGACGCTGAGGATGAGCACTCCGGTGGCCCCCATGGCGGCTGGGAGGACGACGTAGTCCGAGGGGCTCCGCAGGGGGTGGACGAGTTCGCCGAGGGCGGCGAAGGCGGGGAGTTTGAGCAGTCCGATCAGGACGAGGGCCCCGAGAGCGGCGACGCAGGCTCCCGCCAGGGCCAGGGCCGAGGCGGTGATCACCCACAGCGCGGTGGCGGGAGCCAGTCGGTCGAGGGTTCGGCGGCCCAGCGCCGGCGCGAGGAAGGGCAGGATCAGCGGTAGGAGCAGCAGAGCGGTCATCGCTCGTCACCCTCCAGGAGGCGGCGCAGGTGCTGCTCGTCGCCCGGACTGAGCTGGGCCACGAAGCGGGCCAGGACCGTCTCGCGGTCGGTGTCGCGGTCGAGTTCGCTGTGCATGCGCCGGGCGGTCAGGCCGGGCGCGTCCTGAACGGGGAAATAGGCGTAGCCGCGGCCCTGCCGCTCCCGGTCGACGACGCCCTTCTCGTGCAGGCGGGTCAGGATCGTCGTCACCGTGGTCCGGGCCAGGCCGGAACCAAGCTCGGTCAGCACACGTCCGGGCGTGAGCGGGGCCCCGGCGGCCCACAGCGCGGCCATGACGGCGGCTTCGAGCTCACCGGCCGGCCGCCTCTCGTCCCTCGCGTCCGTCTCGTCCCTCGCGTGGGTCATGGCAACGTTCCTCGCTCCGCCATCGTCTACAGTTCAGTAAACCGTCTACAGAGCTGTAGTCGATCGTCGGATGTTGCCGCGTCTCCGTTCCGCCGCCGCATCCGACTGACCGACAGAACGATGAAGGGGCCCCCGACGATGACCACAGCCGTACACCTATCGTCTCAGCTCGCCGTCAATCTGCTCGACGCGCGGTCGCTGCTGTCCGCGTTCGGCGTGCTGGGCGTGGGCGTGATCCTTTTCGCCGAGACCGGGCTGCTGATCGGCTTCTTCCTCCCGGGTGACTCCCTGCTGTTCACGGCCGGTCTGCTGTGCACCGGCAGCGCCGAGAGCGGCCTGAAGCTGTCACTCGCCCCGCTCCTGGTCGCCGCGGCGGTTGGGGCGCTGGCCGGCTCGCAGTGCGGATACCTCCTGGGACGTCGAGCGGGCGGAGCCCTGCTCGCCCGCAGCCGCTCGGCCCGCCTGCGCGAGGGGGCGGAACGCGCGGAGGAGCTGCTGGAGCGCTACGGCCACGCGAAGGCGATCGCCCTGGCCCGGTTCGTGCCCGTCGTGCGGACGGTCCTGAACCCGATGGCCGGTGCCCTGCAGGTGCCCCTGCGGACGTTCACCGTCTGGCAGGTGACCAGCGGCCTGCTGTGGAGTCTCGGCCTCACGTTGGCGGGATACGCGCTGGGAGCCTCCGTGCCGAACGTGGACCGCTATCTGCTGCCGATCGTCGCGGTGATCGCGGCCCTGTCGCTGATTCCGGTCGCCTCCGAGGTGTACCGCTCACGCCGGGCCGCGAAGGCGAAGGGGGCACGCGGATGATCATCGCCCTTGACGGTTCATCGGTCGACGGCTCGGCCTATACCGACGTGGTGAACCTCGCCCGGCGCTCGCCCGTCTGGCTGGACCACACGGTGTCGGACTACTCGACGTACGGGCTCGCTCTGTTCGCGGTGCTCATGGCCGTCGGCTGGTGGCACGCCCGGCATCGGGGCGCTACCGCATCGGTGACGGCGCTCGCCGTGCCGTTGGTCGTGGTTGTGGCCTTCGGGGTGGACGCGGCGCTGAAGGTGCTGGTGCGCGAGAACCGGCCTTGCCAGAGCCTGCGGGTGACCACCCTGGAGGCGTGTCCGGCGCCCGGCGACTGGTCCTTCCCCAGCAACCACGCGGCTGTCGCCGCTGCGGCGGCCGTCGCCCTGCTGTTCGTCTCCCGCCGACTCGGCGCCCTCGCCGCGGTGGCCGCCTGCGCGATGGCCGTCTCGCGTGTCTGGGTCGGCGCGCACTACCCCCACGACGTGCTGGCAGGCGTGGTGGTGGGCGCCCTGGTCGCCCTGCTCGCCATGTCGGCACTACGCAGGCATGCGGAGGCCGCAGCCCTGCGGCTCGCGGCCACCCGTCTGCGTGCGCTGTTGGTGGGGTCGTGAAGCGCGGCGAGGTCGCCGAACTGGCCGGCAGCTGCGGCCTCGGCGCGTGGACGGCGTTCGGCGTGCTGACCATGGTCGTCATGGGCCACGACGGCCTACCGCTGTTCGCGGACGCCGACCTCCTCTCGTGGTCTGTCGGCCACCGGCCCGACGTGGCGGTGGCGTTCGCCCGCGGGCTGACCGACACCGGGACCGGCGTGGTCCCGTACGCGCTGGCGGTGCTGGCCGCGCTCATCGCGGGGCGCACTCCACGGCAGCGCGCGCTCGCCGTCGCCCTCTGCCTGGGCTGCCTCGGGGCGGGTCAGGTGCTGCGGTACGCGGGGATGGCGCTCGTCGCCCGGCGGCGACCACCCCTGGCGGACTGGGCGACGCATGCCTCGGGATGGGCGTTCCCGTCCGGCCACACGACCACAGCGGCTCTCGCCGCGGGACTGCTGATCATCTCCGTCCGCGTGCGTGGCCCACGCTGCACGACCCCGTTGACCCTGGTCATCGGCGGTTGGGGTGCGTCGGTCGGCCTGACCCGCGTCTACCTCGGAGTGCACTGGTTGACCGACGTCGTCGGCGGCTGGCTCTTCGCCCTCGGATGGCTGGGCCTTTGCCTGAGCGTCGTGGCCTACTGGCTTCCCGACCGATGGACCCCCAGCGCGACGGACTCGGACTCGGCGCGCGGGACGGCAGAACCGACGGGCAGCACAGCAGGGGACCGAACGCATACGGCACCGAAACAGACGGACGTGGCACGAGAACGGAGCGAGGACCGTGCGCCAGACGATCCTGGTCGTCGAGGACGATCACGCCCTACGTGACGCGCTGATGCGCGGACTGCGCGACGAGGACTTCGACCCCGTGCCCGCCCCGGACGGCGCCACCGCCCTACGACTGGCCACCGCCGACATCTCAGCCGCCGTACTCGACATCGGGCTGCCCGACGCCGACGGCCGGGACGTGTGCCAGGCGCTGCGCGCCAATGGATTCCTCCTTCCCGTCATCTTCCTGACCGCTCACCACCGGCTGGGCGACCGGCTGTCCGGATTCTCGGCCGGAGGCGACGACTACCTGTCCAAGCCGTTCCACCTCGCCGAACTCGCGGCCCGCCTGCGGGCCGCCCTCAAACGGGCCGCACCGCCGCCTGCCGCCACAGCGGGCGACCTGGCACTGGACGCAGTCCGGCACATGATCAGCGTCCACGGCACCCGAGTCGACCTGACACCGACCGAGTTCCGTCTCCTGGCGGCGCTCATGGCGGCTTCCGGCGGCATCGTGCGCCGCCGCGAGCTCGTCCGGGCGGCATGGCCCGAGGGCGCCCAAGTACACGACAACACCCTCGACCAGTACCTCACCCGACTGCGACGCAAGCTGCGCAAGGCCGGCAGCAACCGGACGATCGGCACGGCCCGCGGGATCGGTCATCGCCTGTCATGAGCGGTATCCGCCATCGACTGCAGCCGACCATAGGCGCGTTCCTTCACCGTCTGGCGCCCCGCACGCTGCGCGGCCGACTCTCCCTCGTAGCCCTCACCACGGCCACGCTGCTGATGCTGGTCCTCACCGTCGCCTTCAACGCCGTCGTCCAGCACCGCCTCCAGCACCAGGCGGACGGCGAACTGCACACCCGCGCCGCCGCCGTCGCGACGACCATCGACACCACCGGCACGACCGTACGGGTCCTGGAGACCGCCAACGATGCCCTCCTCGACACGAACGTGTGGATCTACGTCGGCGGACGCCTGCTGGAAGAACCCCCGAACGCCGACCGCCTCACCCGCGTCGCCGGCGCCCTCGCCGCACGCGGCGGGCGGCGATGCGTCACAGCCGACCTGGACGGCCCTCTCCGGCTGTGCTCGCAGCCGGTGTCCGCGGACACGAGCGGGACTCTGGTGGTCACCGCGCTCGACCTCTCCCCCTACCGGAGTTCGGCCGACACCCTGCTCCTGGGATCGCTCGCGCTCGACGTCATGATGCTCGCCTGCACCTACGCCCTGACCCGACTGGCGGTAGGCCGCGCGCTGCGCCCGGTCCGCATGATGACCGACCAGGCCACACGGTGGAGCGCCGTAGCCTCCGAAGAACGCTTCGCCCATACACGGCACCCGGCCGAACTCGCGCGCCTCGGTGCATCGCTGGACGCAATACTGGACCGCATCCGCACCCTCCTGCGCCACGAGCGGCAACTCACCGGGGAACTCTCGCACGAGCTGCGCACACCTCTGAGCCGGATCATCGCCGAACTCGACTGGTGGCAGACCCATCCCCGCACCGTCGACCAGACACGCGCCACCCACAAGGTCATCGCGGAAGCAGCCCAGTCCATGCGCACCATCTGCGACACTCTCCTCGACGACGCCCGCAGCGGCACACGCGCCGCCCCGGGCACCGCCAAGGTCCTCCCCACGCTGCAACGCCTCACCGAAGTCCTCGACGCGCCATCTCACTTGACGGTCGCTGCTGACGGCCCACCTCTGAAGGCCGGAGTCCCACCCGCCCTCCTCGAACGCATCGTCAGCCCGATTCTGACCAACGCCTGCCGCTACGCCCGCTCCAAGGTCACCATCCGCGCCTACCGCGCGCCCGACGGCGTACGCATCGACGTCACCGACGACGGACCCGGCGTACCGCCCCCGTTCGCCGGACAGCTCTTCGAGCCCGGTCGGCGCGCGGATCCCGGCGACGGACACCCCGGAGCGGGGCTGGGGCTGCCGCTGGCGCGACGCCTGGCCCGCTCCGCCGGCGGCGAGGTGACGTACGCCCCCGGACATGCCCCCGGCGCACGGTTCATGATCAGCCTGCCCGCCGGGTGAACGCCCGCACTCGACTCCACCTGCGCGTCACGGCGTGACGTCGCGCTGAACGTCCCTGCGGGAGGCGGCCAGATAGCCGACGAAGCCGAGGATGGCCACCGTCCAGGACAGCGTGAGCGGGCCCAGGACAGGTCCAGTCCGCCCCTGCCGTGGCCGACGGCCATGGACTCAGCGGTGTGGCGAACCACCACCGCCTTGATTTTCCCCTCGGGCAAGTAGCCCGGCTCCTCCGGGCTGATCGACTCGTCCGCGCCCCAGTCGGCCCGCGAGGTGATCGGCGGCCGGGGTGCGGTGGACGGCGGGGCCGTCGGTACGGTCGTGGACGGGCTGGGCGAAGCCCACGGAGATGCGTACGTCGACGACGAGGCGCTGGGCGACGCGGTGTCCGAAGCCGACTCGGACACCTCCGGATCGGCGGTTACCGACTCCGACACGGACGGCTTCGGAGTGGAAGACTCCGGGGAGATCGTTGCCCGGCCACGGCGGGCGTGGCGCCGAGAGTTGCGAAGCTCTCGCTTTGCACACGGTGTACGCCGCCGGCTCAAGCCTTCGAAGCTTCCGCTGCCAGGGTCGATCATGTCGAGGCGCAGGCCCACGGGCAGCCGTGCCGAGCCCTTTCCGTTCACCCGCACCTCGACACCGTCGAAGGCACCCACCCAGGCAGGCTCGGTGCCGCCGCGAGCCGCGTTGCTCTCGCCCTGCCTGCTGCCCCCGTCGAGGGTCAGCCAGTCCGACGAGGTTCCGGACGCCACCTCACGTGTGCGGACTTCTACCGTGCCGACCACCCTTGTGGATGGACGCTCCCATGTAACTCCGGGCATGCTGAACGGTTTCATGTCCCGCTTGCCCCAGTTCGGCGGACATGCCGTCCGCCGAGGGTCTCAGGGCAGCCGTGCGGGTATCGACCTTGCCAGCTGCGTTCTTTCTGTGGTTCCGGGAAGCGTGAGAGGAATCGCCCACCCCCTGGATCACGAGCACCCCTGAAATGCCCACAGCCACTACGGCGGCCGTGGCCCATTTCGACCAGACCCCATATGTCCGAAGAAAATCATTGTCTGCACCTAAATAAGATGCATGCAACGTGAAGTGGCGCGCCCTTCCGGAGATGAGCGCGCATTGCAGGACTACTGGCTGTGACCTGGCTATGCGGAATAGCTGAGTTCGTGCCTGCGGCGGCTACCGCGAATCTCTCGGATGGACAGAAGGACGACTGCCAGGTTCAGGGGGAAGGCGACGGCGTTCGCCACCGCCGGGATGTCGAACGCCCGCAGCAGACTGGCTGCCGCAGCGATCAGGAAAAGGGAAAAAGGCAGGAACCTGCGCCAGGTCGGGATGTCTCGCATCCGGGCGACAGTGACGGAGCACCACAGAGTGAGGCAGAAGAAGACGATCCCGAAAGCGATCACTGCGGGAAACATGCGAGGTATCTCCACAAAAAGCGGCCAAGGCCGAGTCAATGAGCAAACTGGCCTGCGGCAGCGCGGATGGGGCAATGAGGTGGTGGGGGGGCGCCCGCGGGGGGGGGGCGGGGGCGGGGGGGTCCGCCGGCCCCGTTTCCGTGTGCGGTCGGCGGGCGGTCATGTGCGCCG
>NZ_JBHTWG010000039.1:0-51185 GCF_042792555.1 Streptomyces sp. NPDC056628 | reverse complement strand
TTACCACCACAACCCCCGCCCCAGCCCTCTCCATCCACCCAACCGCCGGGCGCCCCGGGGGTGGGGCCACGGCGGCCGGCCCCCGCCACCCCTCCCGCGCCCCACCACCTTATGCGCTACAGATCAAGCCGCCGGAGTCAGCCCTTTGTATGGACGATGCGGTAGCTGGACACGTAGCGCCACGATGTTCTCGTCCGGCTCCAGCTGCCGGTGCGTGTCCACTTGATACCGGTCCATTTGATCCGGTAGGTGGTGCGGTCAACGGTAGGAGTACTGCCAGTGCGTTTCGAAGGTCGCCAGGATCTTCTGCCCGCCCCAGCAGTACCAGGCCACGACCTTGCACTTGAAGACGTACTGCTTGCGGTACCGGTACTGCCGCTTCCAGGCGCTGACGAGCACCGGTCCGTAGTCACCGCTCAAAACGTCCATGCACCAGTGCCAGTTGACGTTCTGCCAGCCGCTGTAGGAGGCATTGTCAAATCCTGTGGATTGACCGGACAGCCCGATGAACGTCGATCAAGCAAGTGGCTTGCGGTAACGGACGTACTCGTTCTGCCGCCGGAACCCCACACTCTCGTAAAGATCGTAGGACCGGTGCGGATTTGCCGTGCTCGTGAACAATCGGGCGGTTGTTGCACCCTGCTCGCGGAGGCTGCGTAGCCCGTCCAACAACAGAGCCCGGCCGATTCCGAGACGTCGGTGGTCCGCGCGGACACTCAGCTCTTCGACCTCGCCCATGGTGTGGTCGTAGCGGCGGATGGCACAGAGGGCGACGCCGACCATGTCCTCCCCGTGCCACGCGGCCCTCCAGCCTGCAGGATCGGCCGTGTCGACGAAGTCCTGGAAATCCCACTTCGGAGTGAGACTGTTGGCCGCGTACGAATCGACGACCGTCCTCCAGGCTGCTCGATAGTGGCTTGTCCCGATCGGCCCCGTCCGCATCCCGGCCGGCAGTTCGCTGCCCCATTCGGGCAACGACTGCAGATCACCCAGCTCCAGCTCGACCAGGCTGAAGACACGTCGGTAGCCGGCTGCGAGCAAGAGCGACGTGGCATCCTGCTCGGAGGCCATGGCGTTCGCGCCGATCACTGCCGTCCGTGCCGTCCCATGCTGTTCGACGAGCTGGCGGATCCGCTCCTCGGCCCAGCCCAGCATGGCTGAACCGACCCCCAGGCGGCGATGCTCGGGCAAGAGGTAGCCGCGGTGCAGATACAGCCAAGTATCGTCCCGCTCCTGCCACCACCGGATCGTCGAGTAGCCGACGACGCTCCCGTCGTGCACCACCAGGATCTGGTTCTTGGACGGCTCCTCCAGCTTGGCAGCGGCTTCGGCGATCTCGGCCGCTGTCGGGAGCCCTTCCACAACCGAATGGGCATCGACCCGGTCCCGTTCAGCACAACCCAGCCGCACCGCTGCCATGGCGCCGTGGTCTTCGTCGCTGCGATACGGCCGGAACCCGAAGCCGGCCGGAAGGTCCTGCCCTGGCGCGCCATCAGACATGACCGGATGATCTCGAACTTCGAGGCACGTCCGCCACCCTATTCATGCCGCGGTCGTCTGCGGCCGTCCAACGAGCCGGCCGCATTCGAAGCTGGCTCCGGCACGGACGAGGGCGACGAGATGGGGTGCGTTCACCGCTCGCCACCGCTGCTGGGCGGACTCGACGAGTTTGAAGACCATGGCCAGGGCGGCGGTGCGGGAGCCAGCACCGCGGGTGACCTTGGTCCGCAGCCGGACCGTGGAGAAGGTCGACTCAATCGGGTTCGTGGTGCGCAGGTGGATCCAGTGCTCGGCCGGGAAGTCGTAGAAGGCCAGCAGCTGCTCCTGGTCGTCGGTGATCTTCTTGACGGCCTTGGGGAACTTCGCGCCGTAGAGCTTGGCGAACGTCCTGAGCGCCGCCTCAGCGTGGTCGCGGTCCTCGGCGTTGTAGATGTCCTGGATGGACTTCTTCGCGCCCGGCTGCGCGGACTTCGGCATGGAGTCGAGGACGTTGGCCATTTTGTGAACCCAGCATCTCTGCTCACGGGTTTGGGGGAACACCTCGGCCAGGGCCTTCCAGAAGCCCAAGGCGCCGTCGCCGACCGCCAGGACCGGGGCACGCATGCCACGGCGGGCGCAGTCGCGCATCAAGTCGGCCCACGATTCGGCGGACTCGTGGTAGCCGTCCTTGAGCGCGACCAGTTCCTTGGAGCCGTCGGCGCGGACCCCGATGAGCACCAGGACGCAGGCTTTAGCCTCCTCCAGGCGGACGTTGAGATGGATGCCGTCGGCCCACACATATACATAGTCGACCTCCGCGAGGTCGCGGTCCATGAACGCGGTGTGGTCGGCCTGCCACTGCTGGGTGAGTCGGGTGACGGTGGCAGGCGAGAGCCCGGCCGAGCTGCCGAGGAACTGCTCCAGGGCCGGGACGAAATCGCCCGAGGACAGGCCGTGTAGGTAGAGCAGCGGCAGTACCTCGCTGATCTTCCGGGATTTGCGGCACCACGGCGGCAGGATCGCGGAGGAGAACCGCTGACGCGCGCCCGTGGCCTCATCGACGCGCTTGTCGTTCACTCGCGGGGCCTTCACCTCGACCACCCCTGCCGCAGTGGTGACCTTCCTGGGCTGGTGGTAGCCGTTGCGGACCACGAGCCGCCGGCCGACATCGTCCCGTTGGTCCGCCAACTCGGATATGTAGGCGTTGACTTCGGCTTCCAGCGCGGCGGCCAGCATCCTTCTTGCACCCTCCCGGACGATCTCGTCGATCAGGGAGGAGCCGTCGGCGGTGGTGCCGTCGTCGTTGATTGCGCTGAGCACAGGCGTGCCTTCCCGACCGGTGCTGCGAACACCGACCTACTCGATGACCATCAATCGATCACTCGGGAAGGTACGCCCTTCGCTTGCTCCCCGAGCTCGATCCACAGGTCTTGAGCATGGCTCCCGCTGTAGCTCCAGCGGGTGGTGGGCAGGACCGTGGTGGAGCTTCGGCCGGTCCAGGCGTGCTTGGGCACACGGCAGGCAGGCCGGGAACCGGTTACGGCGCCGGAAAGAGTTCACCCTCACACGATCTCCTGGCGACAGGTCATCCACGGCCACCGAGTTGACCTCGCCGCAGGCGGTGGCCGTCCGCCCGGCTCCGACAGCGAGGACTACAAGCAGCGGAACACCGTCGAGCGGTGCATCAACCGCCTCAAGCAGTGGCGCGGCCTGACCACACAAATCGACAAGCTCGCGATCGCCTACCAGGCCGCACTCCACCTCGCGGGCATCCTCATCTGGACCCGACACTCACCAAAGAGACAGAACCTAGCGCCCCATCTGCCACAGTCCGTGGCACCCCCGGCCCAGCCCGCCGATGGCGTCATACACCTCAGTGTCAGCTCTGGGCCGTGCGGAGACATGCCCTGGCGGTGGCACCGGCCCTCGGTGCTCCCCGACATGGCTCTCGCCGTCACCGCAGAGGGCCGACGGGACATCCTGGGCCTATGGGCCGGCGACGGCGGTGAGGGCGCCAAGCACTGGATGCACATCCTCACCGAGATCAAGAACCGCGGCGTGAACGACGTCCTCATGCTCGTCTGCGACGGTCTCAAGGGTCTGCCCGACGCGGTCGAGACCGTCTGGCCCAGGACGATCGTGCAGACCTGTGTGGTCCACCTGCTGCGGAACTCCTTCCGCTATACCGCCCGCCAGGACTGGGACAAGATCGCTCGTGTCCTCAAGCCCGTCCACACCGCGCCGACCGAAGAGGCCGCCCTGGAGCGGTTCGCTGAGTTCGCCGACGCCTGGGGCAAGAAGTACCCGGCGATCGTCCGGCTCTGGGAGAACGCGTGGGAAGAGTTCACCCCGTTCCTCCGCTTCGACACCGAGATCCGCCGCATCGTCTGCACCACGAACGCGATCGAGTCCGTGAACGCCAGGATCCGGCGGGCGGTCAAGGCACGCGGGCACTTCCCGAACGAGACCGCCGCCTTGAAGTGCGTCTACAGGGCCATCATGAGCCTGGACCCCACCGGCAAGGGCCAGGCCCGCTGGACCATGCGCTGGAAGACCGCCCTGAACGCCTTCGACATCACCTTCGACGGCCGACTCTCCGCAGCCCGTCAGTAACCCCAACCACCCTGGTTACACCGCTCGTTTGACAGACCGCTCCTCGATGACCAGCGGCGACAGCCCCGAAAACACCACATCTACAAGCTCGTTGACATCCCGCACTTCACGTCAACGACGAACCAACAGGCCGACCAGCAGGGGCACGGTCTGACCACAGAACTCGCAGTGGTTCCGGCGTCGAAGGTGCTCACCTGCTGGCGGCTACGTCACCGAGTCCCTCCGACCCGGCACGTCCCATTAGGCATCGGGAGCGGCGTGAACGCGGCGCCCCCCGACGAAGGTCTGCTGAACGCGGGAAGCACCGATCTCGTCTGCGGGGTGGGCAAAGATGTCACGGTCCAGGACGGTGAGGTCGGCGAGCTTGCCAACGGTGATGGTTCCGGTGTCGTCGAGGTGGTTCACGTACGCGCTGCCGGCGGTGTAGGCGGTCAGCGCGGCGTGCAGGGTGATGCGTTGCTCGGGGAGGAAGACGGGCCGCTTCGAGCCTGGTTCGTGCCGGTTGACGGCGGTGTGCAGGGCGGCGATCGGGTCGGGGCTGGAGACGGGCCAGTCGCTGCCCGCCGCCAGGGTCGCGCCGCTCTTCACCAAGTCCGCGAAGGGGTACTGGCGGGCGGCGCGCTGCGGGCCGAGGAACGGGATGGTCAGCTCGTCCATCTGGGGTTCGTGGGCGGCCCACAGCGCCTGGATGTTGGCGATGGCGCCCAGTTCGCGGAAGCGGGGGATGTCGGCGGGGTCAACGACCTGAAGGTGGGCGAGGTGGTGTCGGTTGTCGGTCCAGCCGTTGGCGCGGCGCGCGGCGGCAACGGCGTCGAGGGCTTCGCGTACGGCGCGGTCGCCGAGGGCGTGGAAGTGGACTTGGAAGCCCTCACCGTCCAAGTGGGTGACGACGGACGCGAGTTGTGCCGGGTCGATGAACGAGATGCCGGTGTTGTCGGAAGCGCAGCCGCAGGCGGTGAGATAGGGGGTGAGCATGGCGGCGGTGTGGTTCTCCGCAATGCCGTCCTGCATGATCTTCACGGTGTAGGCATTGAGCCGGCCGGCGGTGAACTTCTGTCGGCGTTCGAGGAGTTCAGGCAGTTGCTCGAGGCCGTGGGCCCGGTCCCACCACAGGGCACCGCGGACCCGGGCGGTCAGCGTGCCGTCGTGCGCGGCGCGCAGGTAGGCGGGGGCAGGGTCGGCGGTGGAGGCGTGATCGCCCAGAAGTGCGTCCTGCCAGGCGGTGATGCCATGGGCGTGCAGCACGCTCTGGGCGCGCATCAGACCGCTGAGCTGCTCGTCGAGGGTGACGGCGGGGATGCGGTCGGCGACCAGGTGCATGGCTCCTTCCTGGAGCATGCCGGTGGGGTGGCCGTCGGGGTCGCGTTCGATGCGCCCGTCGGCGGGGTCGGGGGTGTCGCGGGTGATTCCGGCGAGCTGGAGGGCGCGGCTGTTGGTCCAGGCGCCGTGGTGGTCGCGGTTGATCAGGTAGACGGGCCGATCGGGTACGAGGGTGTCCAGAGGGTGGCGGTTGGGGGAGCCGCCAGGGAATGCCTCCATGGACCAGCCGCCGCCGGTGATCCACACTTGGTCGGGGTGAGTGTCCGCGTAGGCGCGGATCCGGGCCGTGTACTCCTCCGTGCTGCTCGCGCCGGCGAGCTGGCACTGGCCCATTTCGATGCCTGCGCCGACGGGGTGGACGTGAGCGTCCTGGAAGCCGGGGATGAGCAGGCGTCCGTGCAGGTCGACGATCTCGGTCCTGGGTCCGATCAGGGCGTGGACCTCGTCGTGGCCGACCGCGACGATCCGCTCGCCGCGGACGGCGAGAGCGGTGGCGCGGGGGCGGACGGGGTCGACGGTGTAGATCGGCCCACCGGTGAAGACAAGATCGGCGGCGGTGTCGGCATGCATGTGTGGTTCCTCCGGGAGCGTGGGGGCACGGAAAGGGGGGCGCCTAGGAGTGGGCCAGGCCAGGTGACGGTCAGTCGGTCCGGTCCATGGGCAGGGCGATGGCGTCGGCGTCCGTGCCGTGGCCGGTGGTGAAGTAGGCGGAGCGGCGGCGCCATTTCGCGTAGCCGGCTGCGATCAGGCCGCTGATGATGAAGAGCGACGGGACTAGCAGCATGAACCAGCCGTTGTCCGGGGTCGCCTGGAAGTGGTGGCTCGCGGTCGCGTACTGCCAGGCGAGGTAGGCGCCGAGTCCGAACAGGATCAGCGCGCTCAGGGCCGGGACGATGACCGAGCGCAGTGCCTCGGTTGGGCCTTCGTGCAGCGCGCTGCGGAACCGCACGGCGCAGGCCAGGGCTGTGAGCCCGTAGTACAGGGCGACGATTAGTCCGATGGAGTTGACGGCGGTCAGGATCACCATGTTGATCTTCGGGATGCCGACCGCGAGGACCGCGACGGCCGCGGACAGGGCCATGATCACGATCGTGCCGGCGGCCGGGGATCCGAACCTGGGGTGGATCTTCGTCCACATCCTTCCCAGTGTTTGGTCGCGGCCCATCGCGAGCGCGCCGCGGGCGGTCGGGATGACGCTGGACTGCAGCGAGGCAAAGGCCGAGCACATCAGTGCGGCCAGCGGCAGGGACGCCCACGGTTCCGGAGCGAGCTTGCCACCGAGGAAGGCGAGCGCCTGCGGGCCCTGGGTGATCAGTTCGCCGTTGCCCATGACACGCTGGAAGGCGATCGCGGCGAACACGAAGAGCCCGAGCATGGCCACCAGCGCGATCAGTCCGCCGCGGGAGGCGTCGGCGGCGTCCGTGGTCTCCTCGTTCACGGTGAACGCCGCGTCCCAGCCCCAGTAGATGAACACCGCCAGCACCAGGCCCTGCGCGAGGGAGTGGAGTGAGCCGATCGCGAAGGGGTTGAGCCAGTTGAACGAGAACGACTGGTGCCCTGTGATCAGCGCCCAGATGCAGAACATCAGCAGCACGGAGTACTCAAAGGCCAGTAGCCACCACTGCAGGCGGGTCGCCGACCGTACCCCCGTCACGGCGGTGATCGTGACCGCGACAAGGGCCACCAGGCCGACCACGGTGCTGACGCCGGTCGAACCGGGGTCGAGAGCGACGCCGAGCAGGCGGTGCAGATGGACCTTGTTGGCGAACTGCAGGATCACCGAGCCGGTGACCGCACTGGTGTAGGCCATGAAGACCACGTTGGCGGCCAGCACGACCCAGCCCGTCAGGAACCCGGGCCATGCGCCTAGCGAGCGCCCGACCCAGGTGTAGCCGTTGCCGCAGTTCGGCTCGGTGCGGTTCAACCGCGCATACGACATGGCAATCCCGAAGATCGGCAGGAACGCGACGATCAACAGCGCCGGTGTCTGGCGGCCCGCGTACACCGCCAAGGCGCCGATGCCGATGCCGATGCTGGTCGTCGCCGCGGTACTGGACGCGGCGATTGCCATCCCGTCCCACACGCCTAGCGTGCGCCGCATCGTTGTGCCGGAAGGCCCGGTCTCGGGAACAGTGGCCAAAGCGCGCTCCTTGTGTGGAACCCCACCGTCCCGGCCCAGGCGATGGCGCCGGGCCCGGCAAGCAGGCGGTGGTGGACGAGTGGTGTGCGCCGATAGAACAACCCCGCCACATTTACGTCAATAAGTTGTCGTAAGATGTGCGCGGGATTGTCCGCGCCCTGGAGCAGGGGCGGCGAACCGCCGTATCAGGAGGCTGCTATGACCGCATCTGATCGCGTCCCCGTCAGGCGCCGGCGCCGGCGCCCGACGCGCACCGGGACCGTGCTGAGCGAGGACCTGATCGTCGCGACGGCGCTCGAGCTGATCGAGGCGCCCGGCGGCAATGCGCTGACGGTGCGCCGTCTCGGGGCGGCGCTGGGCTGCGACCCCAGCGCCGTTTACCGCTACTTCGCTGACACCGACACCCTGCTGCTCGCCGTCGCCGACAAAGTGATCGGCGAGTCCCTCGCCGGGTTCACCTCCGGCGGGGACTGGGTCGCATCGCTCCGGGACTTCGGGGTGCGTGTCCACCGCTCGGTGCTGCGGCACCCGCGCCTGGCCGCCGTGCGAGCCTCTCGGGTGACCGCCGGTCCCGCCGAGTCCCGGGCCGTCGACACCGGGATCGGCATCCTTCTCCAAGCCGGGTTCGGCCCCGCCGAGGCGGTGCGCCACTACCGAATGTTCATCGATACGGTCCTCGCGCACGCCGCTGTCGACGCGGACGTCCGCGATCTGAGCGAGCAGCAGCGCGATCAGGAGAGCCGGGTCTGGCAGGAGGTCAATTCCCACCTGCCCGCCGGGCAGTACCCGAACCTCCACCAGGTGCGCGAGCATCTACACCTCATGGGCGGCTCGCCATTCCCCGACACGCTGGACGCGCTCCTTGCGCACCTCACCATGCTGCGCCGACGGCAGTCTCCGCCCATGTCCTAGTAGGACTCCGTTATGTTGCTCTGGCTCTTGGGTTTGGGTTGGTGGTGGCTGTTCTGGGGAGGGGGCGGTGGCAGGTGGTGCAGGTGCCGCTCCAGCAGTTCAGCAGGTCTTGGATGGCGTCGAGGGTCTGGTAGAGGGTGAGTCCGCTGTATCGGCTTTTGGGGCCAGGCGCTGTTCGGTGAGGAACGCGCGGGCGGCGGTGACCAGGGTGACGTAGTGGTGCCAGCCGTTCCAGGAGCGGCCTTCGAAGTGGTCCAGGCCGGGGCCGTGTTTGAGCTCCCGGTAGTCGTGCTCGGGCGGGACACCGTCCCAGGGGCGTCTTGCGCGGTGGCGGCGGCCTGGGCCAGGCGCCCGGCCCGGACCCCGGCCGGCCACACCCGCAGTGCCACAAAGCGTGAGCGCATCGGCCCGCGGGAGCCTTCCCGCCAGGTGACCTCGGTGAAGGCCTGCCGCCCGTGGCCGGCCGCGACCGCGGCCAACGGGAGGGGCTTGTGGCGGTAGCGGGGCTGCGGCTTGCGGCCGTTGCCGGACCAGGGCGGGGCAACGGGCAGCACATCATCCGGGTGGACGGTCACATTCAAGCGGATCGCCACCACGTAGGCGATGTCCCGGTCGGCCATCCCCGCCCGGAAGTCGGCGTTCTGCCCGTAGCCGGCGTCGGCCACCAGCACCGGCGGCACCAGGCCCCATGTGGCCGGCTCGTCCGGGGTGTCCAGGGCCAGACGCCACTTCTCCCGGTACCCGGTCTCCTCAGGGATCCCGGTCTTCTGCCGCCGTTCGGCATCCTGTGCCCACTCCTGGGGCACGAACAGGCGCCACTGCAGCGGACAGGACGCGGTGTCGGAGACCGCGTGCACGCTCACCGCGACCTGACAGTTGGCCTGCTTGCCCAACGCGCCGCAGTACTGGTACGCGACCGCCACCGACATCCGGCCGTCCTTGGGGGAAGGACACGTCATCGACCGCCCAGGCCTCCAGGCCGATCAGCGGCACCATGCGCTCCGTGATCCGCCGCCGCACCGGCACCGGCACCGGATCCCAGGTCGACCGGTTCACGAACTGCTGCAGGTTCCGCTCGTTGCCGTCCGGCAGCCGCTCCGCCAACGGCTGGATCGACTTGCGCGGCACCGACGCGAACACATCAGCGCCGAATAACGCCAACGTCGCCCGAGCACGGTTCACTTCATGTGCACCCACACCCCCAACATGCCCCCAAATCAGGACCGCGAGACAGACCTAACGGAGTCCTATTAGTTCTGTGGCGAAATCTTCAGTGGCCGAATGCTCGAAGGCCCGCAGAACAAGGACGACGGACGGGCGCCCTGAGGTGCTGGAGAGACAAGTTCTTGGTCTGGAGTAGCGTCGGAGTCCCGGTGCAGTACCACCAGTTCGACTGCAGCGACGCGGCTCGCGGAAGGTGCGACGCTGCGCGACACCATCGACGTCGCCGACCCCGATGGCTGGCTCGCCCTGGACGCAGGAGTGCGTGAGGTGGCCTGGTACCGCCCGCTGCCTCTAGCGGCGTGGGAGCACTCCCCCCCCTGCCCGCCGACCTGACCCAGCTCGACGAGCCCCGGCTCGTGCTCGCCCTCTGCCACCGCGACGGGCGCATCCGGCAGGAGGCGCTGCGCCAAACGGCCCGAGCCGCACTCGACCGTGTTCTCAGCAGCACTTGATGGGCAAGACGGCTCCGTCGGCAACCGAACCCAATTGGCCGTGGCTATTGCCATTTAGACGTCATCTCATTTGGCGATTCTGTGCGACGATTCGTCGGCCAGTAGGAAGCCATGAGGGGGCCAGACTGATGGAGTACGTCAATCTCGATGCGCAGGTCGGCGACCTGTCAGGGGTGTTGGACCCCTCCCGCTACCTGGAGCAGCTGCCCTCGATCTGTGGCGATCTGCCGCCGGGTGCACGGTCCTTCGCCACTGCTTCGGATCACTACGACTTCCGCAGCAGGCGATGCGTGAAGGACCTGACGCTCCGGGCCGTCCGGGGCGCCGGCGGTGAGGAGATGGAGGTCGAGCTCCAGCACAACTGCTGGAAGCATGACCAAGACCTGCTGATCCGCTACGCAGGGGTGTCCAGCTTCATCATCGATCCCGCCGACGAGGACCGAGGAACGGACCTCGGGGCTGTGATTCTCGACGAGATCCTGCCGTACAGGGACGGCTGCAGTCACGAGATCGCCTGCTGGGACGGCACACTCACCATTGTCTGCCGTGACCTCCAGGCGATCTGGACTGAGACCGTGTGTTCCAGCAAGTCGTAGGCGGAGCAAGGCGTGGGGATTGTTGAGCGGCTGGTGCCGGATGAGCTGTGGGAGCTGTTCCAGCGGGTGGTGCCGGAGGCGCCCTCGCGGCCGCAGGGCGGCGGCCGGCGCCGGCACGGCGACCGCGAGGTGCTGACCGCGATCGTATTCGTGGCCACCTCCGGCTGCACGTGGCAGCAGCTGCCCGCCGCGTCGTTCGGGCCGTCCGGAGCCACGGCCCACCGCCGGTTCACCGAGTGGACCAAGGCCCGGGTGTGGGCCAAGCTCCACCGCCTGGTCCTGGACGAACTCGGAGCCCGCGGAGAGCTGGACTGGTCGAGGTGCGCGATCGACTCGATGATCATGCGGGCCCTGAAAAGGGGGACCTGACAGGTCCGAATCCCGTCGACCGGGGAAAGTACGGGTCGAAGATCCACCTGATCACCGAGCGGACCGGTCTGCCCATCTCCGTCGGAATCTCCGGCGCCAACGTCCACGACAGCCAGGCCCTGATCCCCCTGGTCAAGGGCATACCGCCGATCCAGTCCCGCCGCGGCCCTCGTCGACGCAGGCCCGGCAAGCTCCACGCCGACAAGGGCTACGACTACCGCCACCTGAGGCAATGGCTGTCGCAGCGCGGCATCACCCACCGCATCGCCCGCAAGGGCATC
Organism: Streptomyces sp. NPDC056628; assembly: GCF_042792555.1. Classification (NCBI taxonomy): domain Bacteria; kingdom Bacillati; phylum Actinomycetota; class Actinomycetes; order Kitasatosporales; family Streptomycetaceae; genus Streptomyces; species Streptomyces sp. NPDC056628. Next base: position 39,799 of record NZ_JBHTWG010000039.1, on the reverse strand, counting down.
GAGACCTCGCAGCGGCTCGGCCGGCACCGCTGGACCATCGAACGCACCATGGCCTGGCTCGCCGGCTGCCGCCGGCTCCACCGCCGCTACGAACGCAAGGCCGAGCACTTCCTCGCCTTCACCAGCATCGCCTGCACCCTCATCTGCTACCGCAGACTCACCAAATGAGATGACTTCTTAGAGCGTACAGAAGGGGCGCCGAGACCGGTCCGTCGCCGGTCGACCGGCGGAAGACGGGCAGCAATCGCCACCTGACCTGCGACGCCGCGGCACCCCGCTCAAAGTCATCACCACCGCGGCCAACGTCAACGACGTCACTCAGACCCTAGCTCTGGTCGACGGCATCACGCCCCTCGCACGCCCTCCCGGACGCCCGCACCGCCGCCCCGAGCCGCTGCTCGGGGACAAGAACTACGACTCCAACCCCGACCGGCCTGGGTTGCGAAAACGCCGGATACTGAGCCCATTCCAACTTCAGGGGACAGTCGATCTGTGCTGTGTCACGGACGTCTGGTAGACCCTGGCTATGACGTTCTTGGCGGTGGTCGAGGGTGATGCGGGTGGATGGCGTATCGATCGGGATGCGCTGACGGATGCGATCCGTGCCCGGTGGTCTGAGGTCGAGATCGACTCGATGCACCGCAGTGAAGTGCGCAGCCTCGTATGGCAGTTCGAGACGGAGAACGGCCCAGGTGAGGCGTATCCGCACGAGGACGGTATCTGCCTGTACATGGACGTCTGGGAGGAAGACGCGATCTGGTTGGCGATCGTCTTCCGCAGGCTGACACCCATGCCCCTTGACCTGGTGCTCTGCGATGAGGGTTACACCTTCGACGTTCGTCTGCGGGCTGGGACGACCGAGGCCGAATTGACGGACCTGGTGAATGCTGCGGGTTGATCTCAGCCCGTGACGGCGAACTGGAGGACCAGGACGGCTTGGACGAGACTTGTGATCCGGGTCGTCGAACAGCGGAGTTTGCGGAGGAGGCGCCAGGACTTGAGGGTGGCGATCGCCTGCTCGACCAGTGCGCGGATCTTTGCGTGGAACCGGTTGACGGCCTACTGGCCGGCGGAGAGGCTGTCCCATCGGCCGCGGTAAGGGAGACGGACCGTGCCGCCCCCCCTGGTAGCCCTTGTCAGCCCAGCAGGTGATGCCGGCCTCAGCGAGTGCCTCGATGATGCCGTGCTCGCGCGCGGCCCGGACGTCGTGGACGGCGCCGGCCGGGGCTGGTGAAACCCACATCAGACGCCCCTTCGGATCGGCCATGACCTGCACGTTCACGCCGTGCTTCTTGTGTTTGCCGAGCAGAACGGGCGATCGGCGGCGATTCGGTCGATGGGCAGGAGCGTCCCGTCCAGGATCACGTACGCCTTCGTCGACGCCGCTCGCACGGCTTCGGTGAGAGTGGGGGCGAGGGCGGCCAGGAGGTTGACGGCCTCGGTGATGTATCGGTAGGCGGTGGCGGTGCCGAATCCGACCGCGAGATGGGCGTAGGGCTGGCCATTGTGGAGGTGGGCGACGGTGAGCAGGGGCTGCCGTCCTGCGTTCAGGCGCCGCCATCGGGTACCGAGAGCGCGGCGGTGCTCCCTCAGGCGAGCGGCGAGGAAGCTCAAGGCAGAGCTGGACACGTCGACGCCGGACGGGTAGACAGCATACGAAGCCTCTGGTGGACGCGGTTCTCTTGGTCGAAAACCCATCTACCAGGGGCTTCATCCGTCTGTGATCCCAACCGACCAGCTGACAGGGGAGGTTGGAAAGGGCTCACCGCCCGTCATCTCCCGTAAGGGCGCCCCGGATATCAGGAGCCCCGGTAAACTCCGCCACGCCGTGGAGCAGGCCTTCGCCCTGCTCCACCAGTTCAAGCACTTCGCCGTCCGGCGGGAACACCGAACCGAACTTTACGCGCCTTCATCTCGTTGGCCTGCTGCCGCACCCCTGTTGGCGGCAGCTGAAGCAGCACCGGCCGTGATCGCGTCACGAGCATTTGACTACAACTCATGCCATTCGCCCAGCGGTTCGGCCGCCCGAGCCTGCGTGAAGTCGTGCACCAGCTCCCACGCCCGGTCGATATTCAGGACGAAGTAGCCCGTGAACACAGCGAGGTCGTCCATGATGGGGACTTCGACCTCGGCACCCGAGGGGACGGTGCCGTCCCCTACGAGCAGAGACATCCGCTGAGTGTCACTCATCAGATGGACGACCGCGTGATCATCTCGGAAGGCCAGGATCAGCACCGGGAACTCCCTGTCCGGCAATCGAACCTCAAGGTACCCCTGGCCGCAGCAACGAAGGCCGTTGAAACGATCTGACAGATCCTTCACCTCAGAACGATGTTCAATCGGATGGAACTGTCCCGATTCCGGCGACGTCGCCGCCCACACCACGCTCATCCAGCCACTCTTCCCCAGGCTTCATCAACCAGCCGCGCGAACACCGTACGTGCTGGACATCGTCTGGCCTCCGACGTCTCTTCCCCACGCGCACCAGCAGGCTCGGCATCGCCGTCTTCGCCGTCGGCTGGTGCGGATTCTCCAGCTGCTTGCTGATCCACATTCTCGTCGACACCGACCTCCATCACCTGCTCCGGCGTCACGAGCGTGACGTGCAGCGTCTTATGCGATCCTCACCCGCGCCTTCTCCGTCATGTTCAGCGTGTTGAATCGCGCCAGGCACCAGGCAGCGGGTTGCTCGTCTCCATGCACAAACTGCATGCAGGCGGGTTATGGACTGGGTGGTGTCTAAACGGTTGAGACCCCGGTGGTCGGGTTCTCACTTTGCACGAGCTTCCCGTGAGATCTGATGGGAGGCGCTCCGCTCTGAGATGCGGTCGCAAGGTGCAGTCGTGGTCACTGACGAGGTAGGACCGACGCGGCATCGGGATCCAGTGGGAGTTTGGAATTGCCCTCTGGCCGAAGGGATACCGGTAGGTCCCGGGATCGTCGGATCGGGGAGAAGAACAGGATCAGTGCGGCGAGTGGGACGCCGGCTGTCGTTACCGCCATGGCGGTGCGTAGGCCGAGGGCGGTTCCAAGCGCGCCGCCGAGCAACGCTCCGATAGGGATCGTTCCGTAGCTGAGGAATGCGGTGCTTGCGGTGAGGCGGCCCAGGAGATCCGGGGGGCAGTAGCGCTGCTGGAAGGTCGCCTTGATGATGTTGCCGGCCACCACGCCCACACAGACGCAGAAGCCGCCCGTCACAAAGAGCAGGATTCCGGCTCCACCGGCCGTCAGCGGCATGAGCAGAGCGAGCATGGAAAATCCCAGTTCGAACAGCAGTATCGCGCGGGCCGTGCCGATCCGGTGAGCGGCCCGGCGCGCGACGAACGCCCCGGTCACGCCTCCGGCACTGGTAGCCGCGACGAGTGCGCCGACCGTCCCAGGGGTCAGGCCGACACTCCGGACCAGAAAGACCACCTGGATTGACTGGTATCCCATAAGAGCCAGGTTGGAGGTGGCCCCGAAGAGGGTGAACGTGCGAAGCCAGGGGTCGGCGGCGATCAGGCGCAGCCCTTCGCGGACTTCACTGACCAGTGAAGTGGGGTGAGGTGCGGCCCTGGTGACGCGTGGCTCGCGGTGCCGGATGCCTGCGAGGCAGAGGAGGGAGACAAGGAAGGTCGCGGCGTTGGCGAACATTCCGTTCACGGCGCCCGCCACCTGTGCGATCAGGCCGCCGGCGCCGAGCCCGGCGATCTGTGCGGCGGACGCGCTTCCGTGCAGTTTGGCGTTGCCTTCGGGCTGATCATCGGGTTCCAGAATGCTGGGGAGGTAGGCGCTGTAGGCGGTCTGGAAGAACACGGCTGCCGTGCCTGTCAGCAGTGCGACGGCCAGCAGTAGTCCGATACTCAACCACTCGAACCATGCGGCGATCGGGATGCTGGCGAAAAGTAAGACGGAGACCACGGCGGAGGTCAGCATGATCGGTCTGCGCCGCAGCCGGTCCACCCAGGCGCCGACCGGGAGACCGATGATCAGCCAAGGGGCCCAGGCGGCGGCGCTCAGCAGACCGACCTCGAAGGTGCTGGCATGCAAGGTGGAGACGGCGACCAACGGCATTGCCACCCCGGTGACGGACGTGCCGAATTTGCCGGCTGTCTCGCCGCACCACAGCAGGCGGAAATCACGGTGGCGACGCAGGAGACCGCCGCGTATGCCCTGGCTCATGCGGTGCCACACTGCTTGCGGGGGAAGGACTGGAGTTGCACGACGACAGGCAGCGCGTCCGGGGCGTGCTCGGCGTCCGGGGTTGGGATGTGGCGGGCGATGACAGTCATCAGCTCCGCGTTGAGCGCCTCCAACTGCTGCGGGGTCATCCGCAGGTCACTCCAGTCCGAGACGGTGCCGGCGTTCCTCCAACGGTCGTCCCAGTCCTCGCTGATGTAGTTCACGACCCGACTGAAATGCTGTTGCACCAGTTCGTGGAGGAAGACCGACAGCGCGCCCCGGGTGTCGGGATCGCTACGGAAGTCGGCGGTGTTCAATTCGTTCGTGACACCGGCCCTTCTCCACCAGCGCTCCCTTTTCGTGCCCCGGCTGGTCTCCTCCTCGATGAAGCCGTGCTCGGCGAGGTGGCGCAAGTGCCAACTGATGGTGCCGGTGTTCTCTCCGAGGCGTTCGGCGAGGCCGGTGGCGGTGGCAGGACCGTCCAGGCTGAGCAGCTCGATGATGTTCATCCTCAGCGGATGGGCCAGCCCTCGCAGGCTGCGCGCATCGAGGCGCCGGGTGGGCCTTGCAGGTTGCGGTGTGTGCTCGTTTTCGTCGGACATGCCAACAGGGTAAGTTGCAGAGATTCCTCTGCACAGGGGTCTCTGCAGAGAAAGCTCTGCAAGTCTGCCCCCGGCGTGAAATCGGGGCTTGTTCAGCATCGAGATGGCGCTCTGTAGTTCGGTGGTGATCGCGATGAAGCTGCCGCCCGGCCGCCGCTTGCGGCTCGTCTTGGTGCGAATGCACCCTTTCCATGCGGTCGCGATGTTCTTCGGGAGTCGCAAGGAATCGATCCCTGGGTGGTGGCGTTCAAGGGCCGACCCAGAACAGCTGGGCAAGGCCGCGCAGACAGCCCCTCCAACGACGCTTCGTTCAAGGGGAGTTGACGCTCGGTGAGGTAGTCGACGATCAGGCCGCGGACGGGGTGGCACTGCAGGTGGTAGCGGTCCACCAGCACCACCCTGTCGCCGACGTCCTGCGCCGAAGCTGCCGCCAGGCCGGCTTCGAGCCGCGCATCGCCTACTCCTCGCACGACTACCAGGAGGCGCAGGCCATGGTGGCCGCCGGTCTCGGCATCGCGCTCGCACCCCGCCTGGCCCTCACCAGCCGCCGCAGCGACGTACGCCTCCTGCCGTTCGCCTCCGACGTCCCGGCCCCCACCCGCCGCATCCTCCTCGCACGCGCCGCGGCACGCCCCGCCACCCCGCCCGCCCAGGCGATGGCCCGTGTACTGCGCACGGTGGCACAGCGGTTCACCGCCCCAGACCTAAACCGTGCCCAGCTCGGGGCGGTCCGGCGGGGCTGACGGTGCGGCCACGAGTTGCACCCCCTCAGCAGCGCTTAGCACTGGTCGTCGTGGAACATCCGGTGCCGCCGGTCTGAGCGCGCGCAGGCCGACGATCGGTGCCGCCCGCGTGCCGATGCCTCCTGCGCTGCCGCGCGTCGACGCGGCGAACACCGCCGTCCGGAGAATGCCGGCGACACACAGCCGGGCTACGCATTGACGATCCGTACCCCGTCGACGATCTCGTCGCCAAACATCGCCCCCCAGCTCGGACTCTTCGTTGCCGCGGTGCCTGCCGGTCGCGACGAGGATCACCACGTCCTCCCGGCGTACGACGCCCTCCAGTTCGTCCGGGACGGCTGGGATCATCAGGTGGCGGGGCTGCGGGCGGGTGCCACGCAGGCCGAGATGGCCATCGTCTGCCCGGGGCGGACCCGCGCGCGCGGCGGCGGTCCGGCGACCGGGGCGCGCAGCGCCGCGCGCAGCACGGCCAGCTGGTCCGCGGCTCCCCCCATGGTGGACGGGTTCGACGACCGCGGCCGTGCGCGGATCGACCTCGATGTCGAGCCGCGATTGTCCGTAGGCAAGGCGTACGTTCACCCGGCCACCCCCAGCGGGCCGTCGTCCGCGGATCGTCGCGGCTGGTCGCTCTCGCCCAGTCCGTAGGCGCGTTCCGCCGTCGTGGTGAAGACCTGAGTGCGCTCGGCCGAGGTGAGGCCGGCGGTCAGTGCCTCCGCCGTGCCGACGACGTCCGCGTAGGACGCGGCCGACAGGCAGACCGGCCAGTCCGAGCCGAACATCACCCGCTGCGGGCCGAAGGCGTCGAGCACGATGTCGGCATAGGGACGCAGGGCGGCCACGCTCCGGTCGTTGGGGGCGGCCTCCGTGACCATCCCGGACAATTTGCAGAACACGTGGGACTGGGCCGCCAGTTCACGGATCAGCGAGGCCCAGGGCTCGAGTGCGCCCGTGGCGATGGACGGCTTGGCCAGATGGTCGAGGACGAACGTGAGTTCCGGCAGCTCCCGGACGGTGCTGATGGCGGCGGGCAGTTGATGCGGGAGGACGAGCAGGTCGTAGGCGAGGTTCACCTGTGCGACCGTGTGCAGGCCCCGGCGTACGTCGGGCCGGTTCAGCCAGCCGGGGTCCGGTTCGCTCTGCACCAGGTGCCGCAGGCCGACCAGATGGTCGCCGCCGGGCGCCGCCCGCAGGGTGTCCAGGGTGTCGGGGAGGCCGTCCGAGGTGAGGTCGGCCCAGCCGACGACGCCGGCGATCAGGTCGTCCGCTGCGGCCAGGGACAGGAACTCCGCGGTCTCGTCGAGGTCGGGCAGGACCTGGACCAGGACCGTACGGTCGATGCCCGTCGCCAGGGCCGACGGCGCCAGGTGCGCCATGGTGAAGTCCCTGCGCAGGGGGGCCATGCCGGGCGCGTCGAGCCATGTGTGCACGCGGCGCCGCGGGCCGGGGCCCGGGGCGGGGCCGGGGGCCGAGGCCGGCCGCCAGATGTGGTGGTGTGCGTCGATCCTGCTCATGATCCGTCCCGTTCGCGTTCGAGGGCGTCGAGCTCCGCCCACAGCTCTTCGGGGATCGTCGCGCCGGCGTGTGCGATGTTGACGGTGACCTCCTGGGAGCTGCGCGCCCCGACGACGACGCCGGTGACGGCGGGGTGCCGCAGCGGGAACCGCAGGGCCGCGGCGGCCAGCGCCACACCGTGGGCGGCGCAGCGCTCGCTGAGGGCGAGGGCGTGGCGTCGCACCGCTTCGGAGGCCGGCGTGTAGTCGTAGGTGGCGTCGGGTGCGAGGTTCGCCAGGATGCCGCTGTTGAAGACCCCGCCGACCAGGACGCCCACCCCGCGTTCGGCGCACGCGGGCAGCAGTTCGTCGGCCGCGCTGCGGTCCAGCAGGGAGTAGCGGCCGGCCACGAGGACGCAGTCGAGGTCCGTCTCGGTGACGAAGCGGGTGAGCATCGCCGCCTGGTTCATCCCGACGCCGATCGCCCGGACGGCTCCCTCGGCGCGCAGCCGGGCCAGTGCCGGGTAGGCGCCGGTGAGTGACTCCTTCCAGTGGTCGTCCGGGTCGTGGATGAACACGATGTCGAAGGCGTCGAGGCCGGTGCGCTCCAGGCTCTCGGCGAGAGAGCGGTAGACGCCGTCGGCACTGTAGTCGCGGATCCTGACCAGGTCGGGGTCGCCGTGGAAGTCCTCGTCCCCCGGCGCGGATTCTCCCGGTACGAGCAGCCGACCGATCTTGGTGGACACGATGCAGTCCGCACGCGCTTGACCGAGGCCGGTCAGGAACGCGCCGAGCCGTTGCTCGGCGAGCCCGGCACCGTAGTGCGGGGCCGTGTCGAAGTAGCGGATCCCGGCCGCCCACGCCGCCTCCAGCGTGCCGGTGGCGTCCCGGCCGCCGACCGTGGAGAACAGACCGCCCAGCGGCGCGGTGCCCAGCCCGATGCGGCTGACGGTGACGTGGGAGCGGCCGAGGGGAACCCGTTCGGCATACCAGGGGTGCGCCGCGGCGGACATCAGGCCTGCCCGACGACGTGCCGGGGAGTCACCAGCCGGGGGCCGAGGGGGTTGAAGGTCTCGCACGACTTCCCCTTGTCCCACTGTCCGCCGCGCTCGTGCTGGAAGGCGCGCTCGCTGACGTCGGCGGCGATGGCGTAGCCCGCGACGACGTCGTAGGCGGCAGCCAGGGAGTCCAAGCAGCGGGCGGTGCGGCCGATGGCGACCGCGAGTTCGATCTCGTAGTCCGTGCGGGTGCTGGTGCGCGGCAGGAGGACGGTGTCGTCGGGTCCGACCACCGTGTTGGACGCCTTCATGGAGATCACCGGCTCCGCCGGGGGCGGGGTGGCGGTCTCCTCGGCGTCATCGGCGTAGTTCAGCCCGATGGACACGACCTTGCCTGGGCGGGCCGCGGGTGCTCCGGTGCGCTGCGCGCCCAGGTCGTGTCCGTAAAGGCGCGTCGTCCGCTCGTAGGGCGGGCCGGGCGGTGTCCGGTGCGTGCTCTCGGCGTGCAGGACGGAAGCCCGCGTACTGGCGGTACGTGGACTTTCGGCCGGTGCGGCGAGTGGGGGTTCCCCCTGCCCGAAGAGCTCGGGGGAACGTGCCGGACGCTGGACGGCAGGCCGGACTTTGCGGACACGACCTAGGTCGATGCGCGGTAGGACTCCCCCGGCCGGCGCGGCGCGTGCGCGCTCCGCGCCGTCACCGGCCAGGAAGGCGCCGTCGATGTCGGCGGTCAGCGGGGTCAGGTCGTGTGCGAGGCCGTCGGTGTCGAGGACGGCGGGACGTTCCGAGCCCGCGGGACCCATGCGCAGAAACCTCATCGAAGTGCTCCTCACTGAGCGAGCGTGCCTGGCCGTGGCCCACGGCTGTCGGGGCCGGGCACGGGGCTGGTGACGTGTGGTGGACGAGGGTGGGTCGTGAACCACCCGGTGTTCACGGCAGGTCCGGGACGGCGCTGTTCGGCTCCAGGTGCTCGCGCAGCCACTGTTCGGTGGTGCTGACGTGCAGGAGTGCGGCGGCCCGCGCCAGGCAGGCGTCGCCGGCGACCAGTGCCTGGAAGATCGCCTCGTGTTCGGCGACGGTGCGGGCGGCGGCGTTGTCGTCGACCAGACCGCGCCAGACGCGTGCGCGCAGCGTCCGGCTGGAGATCCCCTCCAGCAGGGTGGCGAGGGTGGCGTTGCCGGTGGCCGCGACCACCGCCCGGTGGAACGCCGCATCGTGTTCGGTGAGCCGCTCGATGTCCTCCCGAGCCGCCCGCATCGCGTCCAGGTGCCGCTCCACCTCGGCCAGTTCCCCGGCCGAGATGCGGGTGGCGGCCAGTCCGGTCGCGACCGGTTCGAACAGCCGGCGCACCTCCGTCAGCTCCAGCAGGGTGTCGCCGCGGAGCAGTTCCACCGCCGATCCGATGCTGCTCAGCAGCAGCTCCGGTTCCAGGCTGGTCACGTATGTGCCGTCGCCCCGGCGGATCTCCAGCACGCGTGCGACCACCAATGCCTTGACCGCCTCCCGCATCAGGTTGCGGGACAGCCCCAGCTCCACGGCCAGCTGCTGCTCCGGCGGCAGTTTGGCACCGGGCGGCAGCTCGCCTGACTGGATGAGGTCCCTGATGCGGTCGATGGCCTTGTCGGTCAGTGACATGCGACTGCTCCCTGCTCGTTGCCCAGGCGGCGGCAGCGTAGCAATACATCCCATCAATCGGGAAGAGACGGGGAAGTCGAAGGCGCCCTCCCACATACCTTCGCCGCAAACATGCAGGTGGAGAGCGAGCACTTACATATCCCCCTTCCAAGGTATGGACACCAGGGTGGGGCGACTCTATAAATCCATCCCATGTCCAGCGTCTGCCGTAGCAGAGCGGACATCTCGTTGACACACGATGACGGGTGGTGGCCATGGAGCCGACACGACACCGGACCCTGCGAACCGAAGACGCCGGGCCCGATGAGTGAGCTCATCAGCGCGGTCGAGGCCGTGGACGTACGGTTCCCGACCTCGCGGGACCTCGACGGCTCCGACGCCATGAACCCCGAACCCGACTACTCGGCGGCGTACGTGACGATCCGCACGAGCGCCGGCGGCCGGGGACACGGCCTCGCCTTCACCGTGGGACGCGGCAACGACGTCGAGGTCGCCGCCGTACGCGCCCTGGCCCCGCTGATCACGGGGCTCCCGGTGGCGGAGGTGCTGGCCGATCTCGGCGCCTTCTCCAGGCGGTTGACCGGCGACAGCCAACTGCGCTGGCTCGGCCCGGAGAAGGGGGCCATCCACATGGCCGCCGCGGCGATCGTCAACGCCGTCTGGGACCTGTACGGTCGCCGCACCGGCAAGCCGGTCTGGCGGCTGCTGGCCGACCTCTCCCCCGAACAGCTGGTCGACCTGGTCGACTTCCGCTACCTCCAGGACGCCCTCACCCGCGACGAGGCCCTGGACATCCTGCGCCGCGCCGCGCCCGGCCGCGCCGAGCGCACCGCGCACCTGCTGGAGCACGGCTACCCCGCGTACACCACGACCCCCGGCTGGCTCGGCTACGACGACGAGAAGCTGGTGCGGCTGTCCAAGGAGGCGGTCGCCGACGGATTCGGCCAGATCAAGCTGAAGGTCGGCGCCGACCGCGAGGCAGACCGACGCCGCATGCGGCTGGCCCGCGCGGCGGTCGGCCCGGACATCAGGATCGCCGTCGACGCCAACCAGGCGTGGGGAGTTCAGCAGGCCATCGACTGGACGGCGTCGCTCGCCCCCTACGACCCGTACTGGATCGAGGAGCCCACCTCGCCGGACGACATCCTCGGCCACGCCGCCATCCGCCGGGCCGTGGCGCCGGTCAAGGTGGCCACCGGCGAACACACGCACAACCAGGTGATGTTCAAACAGCTCCTCCAGGCGCAAGCCCTCGACGTCCTGCAGCTCGACGCCAGCCGCACCGCAGGCGTCACCGAGAACGTCGCCATCCTGCTGCTGGCCGCCAAGTTCGGCGTCCCGGTGTGCCCGCACGCCGGCGGGGTCGGACTGTGCGAGATGGTGCAGCACCTGGCGATGTTCGACTTCGTGGCCGTCAGCGGCACCACCGAGAACCGTGTCATCGAGTACGTCGACCACCTGCACGAGCACTTCACCGACCCGGTCCGCATCCGCGACGGCCGCTATCTCGCCCCGTCCTCCCCCGGCATCAGCGCCGAACTCCATCGGCGGTCCCTGGCGGACCACCGCTACCCCGACGGCCCGGTGTGGAGCGGGGAGGCCGAGGGATGAGCACTCCCGACTGCGCGGGACTGACAGCCCTCGTCACCGGCGGCGCCTCCGGCATCGGGCTGGCCACCGCACGCCTGCTGGCCGCCCGCGGGGCCCGTGTCGCCTGCCTCGACCTCGAGCCCGACGGCCTGCCCGATCCCCTGATCGGGATCCGCGCGGACGTGGCCGACGACGCGAGTGTGCGGACAGCGGTCGCAGAGGCCGCGCGCGTCCTCGGCGGCATCGACATCCTGGTCAACAACGCCGGCATCGGCGCCCAGGGCACCATCGAGGACAACGCCGACGACGAGTGGCACCGGGTGTTCGACGTCAACGTCGTCGGCATGGTCCGGGTGACCCGGGCCGCCCTCCCCCACCTGCGCCGCTCCGACAGCGCGGCCATCGTCAACACCTGCTCCATCGCCGCCACCGCCGGGCTGCCCGACCGGGTGCTGTACTCCGCGACGAAGGGCGCCGTGCTGGCCCTGACCCGGGCGACGGCCGCCGACCTCGTGCACTGCGGGATCCGCGTCAACTGCGTCAACCCCGGCACCGCCGACACTCCCTGGATCGGCCGCCTCCTGGACCGCGCCGCGGACCCCGCGGCCGAACGCGCCGCCCTCAACGCCCGCCAGCCGATGGGACGTCTCGTCTCCGCCGACGAGGTCGCCGCGGCCATCGCCTACCTCGCAAGCCCCCTGTCCGGCTCCACCACCGGCACCGACCTCCCCGTCGACGGCGGCATGCAGGGCCTGCGGACCCGTCCGCGCACCTGACCCCGCTCCTTCCCCTCCCCTCCCGAGACCGGCGCCCGCACACCGCACGACCGGTCCCGTACGCAGCGCGTCCGCGCGACCCCGTCAGCAAGGAGAGCGAGCCATGCAGCTCAGGTTCACCAGGTACGCCTGTCTCGGCGCCCTCGCCGCCCTGTCCGTCCCCGCACTCACCGCCTGCGGGGGTTCGGGATCCGCGTCGGCCTCGGGCCAAGGCGGTGCTTCCACCGTGGTCGGGGTCGACTACCCGCGCTCCGACACCGACTTCTGGAACTCGTACATCAAGTACACCCCGCAGTTCGCCAAGGAACTCGGACTCGACCTGAAGACCACCAACTCGCAGAACGACGTCGCCAAACTCACCGCCGACGTCCAGACGTTCATCAGCCAGGGCGTCAAGGGCGTCGCGATGGCGCCGCAGGACACCGCCGCCATCGCACCCACCCTGGCGCAGCTGGAGGCGAAGAAGATCCCGGTCGTCTCCGTGGACACCCGCCCCGACACCGGCAACGTGTACATGGTCGTGCGCGCGGACAACCGCGCCTACGGCGAGAAGGCCTGCCGGTTCCTGGGGACCAAGCTGGGCGGCAAGGGCAAGGTCGTCATGCTCCAGGGCGATCTCGCCTCCGTCAACGGCCGTGACCGCACGGAGGCGTTCAACGACTGCATGAAGGAGAACTACCCGGCCGTCAAGGTCTTCGGCGAAGCCACCAACTGGGACGGCGCCGTCGCGGCGCAGAAGCTCCAGACCGACCTGACCGCCCACCCCGACATCAAGGGCGTCTACATGCAGTCCAGTTTCGCGCTCTCCGGCACCCTGCAGGTACTCAAGCAGAAGGGCCTTCTGGTCGGCCCCGAGGACGAGAAGCACGTGTTCGTGGTCTCCAACGACGGCATCCCCGAGGAGCTCAAGAACATCGCCGCGGGCAAGATCGACGCCACCGTCTCCCAGCCGGCCGACCTCTACGCCAAGTACGCCCTCCAGTACCTCAAGGCGGCGATCGACGGCAAGACGTTCAAGCCCGGCAAGACCGACCACGACAGCACCATCATCCAGGTCCGCGAGGGCCTTCTGGAGGACCAGCTCTCCGCGCCCCTGGTGACGGCGGACGGCGCCACCTACGGCGGGGTCCCCAGCCTCAAGAGCGACGACAGCTCCCTGTGGGGCAACAACCTCAGCTGACCGGAAGGCGATTCGCAGACATGTCTACGGCTGCGCCCGTCGCCCAGGCGGCGGCGATAACGAAGAGGTTCGGTTCCACCGTGGCGCTGCGCGACGCCGGGATCACGATCGCACCCGGCCAGACCCACGCACTGGTCGGGCGCAACGGCGCGGGCAAGTCCACGCTGGTCTCCATCCTCACCGGACTGCACGCACCGGACGAGGGCACGGTCACCTTCAACGGCGAACCGGCGCCCCGGCTCGCGGACCGGGACGGCTGGCGGCGGCGGGTGGCGTGCGTGTACCAGAAGTCCACCGTCATCCCCGAGCTGACGGTCGCCGAGAACCTCTTCCTCAACCGGCACGACCGCGGTCGCGGCGGTTTGATCAGCTGGCGGACGGTGCGGGCCAGGGCACACGAACTGCTGCGGACCTGGTCGGTCGACGTGGACGTGCGGACCCCGGCGGGAGAACTCGACGTCGAGCAGCGCCAGTTCCTGGAGATCGCCCGGGCCCTGTCCTTCGGGGCCCGCTTCATCATCCTCGACGAACCCACCGCGCAGCTGGACGGAGCCGCGATCAACCGGCTGTTCGCCCGGATCCGGGACCTGCAACGGCAGGGCGTGACCTTCCTGTTCATCAGCCATCACCTCCAGGAGATCTACGAGATCTGCGACACGGTGACGGTGTTCCGCGACGCCCGGCACATCCTGACCGCCCCGGTCGCCGAACTGCCGCGCGCCGAACTGGTCGCCGCCATGACCGGCGAGGGCGCCACCGAGGGCGCCAGGGCCCGCCGCCGCCCGGCGGACAGCGGGTCCCCCGATGTGCTCGTCGTGGAGGATGCGACGCTCGACGGGAGTTACGAGGACGTGTCCGTCCGTGTGCGCGGCGGGGAGATCGTCGGTCTCGCCGGCGCGGCGAGCAGCGGTCGTATCGACGTGGCGGAGACGGTCGTCGGACTGCGGGCCGCCGATACCGGCACGGTGCGGATCGCCGGGGCGCGTCCACGCCCGGGCAGCGTGCCCGCCGCCCTGAAGGCCGGCGTCGGCTTCGTCCCGCAGGACCGCCACCAGCAGGGTTACGTGCCGCAGATGTCCATCGCGGACAACGGCACCCTCACCATCCCCGAACGGCTCGGTCCGCGCGGCTTCATCGACGGACGCCGCCGGGACACCTACGCCCGTTCCCTGATCGAGAACCTGGCGATCAAGACGCCGGGGCCGGAGCTGCCCGTCTCCGGGCTCTCCGGGGGCAACCAGCAGAAGGTCGTCATGGCCCGCGCCCTGGCCAGCGATCCGAAGGTGCTGGTCCTGATCAATCCGACCGCCGGCGTCGACGTGCGCTCCAAGGAGTTCCTCCTCGGAAAGGTCGAGGAGATCGCCGAGTCCGGTACCGGCGTGCTCATCGCCTCCGACGAACTCGACGACCTGCGCATGTGCGACCGGGTCCTGGTGATGTTCCAGGGCCGAGTAGTGGCCGAGAAGGCCCGCGGCTGGCACGACCACGAGCTCGTGGCCGCAATGGAAGGAGTGGACCTCGATGTCTGAGAGCGCGACTGCGGCCGCCGCGAAGAGTCCCGACGACGGCCTGCCCGATCCCGCGAGCGACCAGCCGGCCACCCGCAGGGCAGGCGGGCGGAGGCTGGCCTTCGCACGGCTGCGGGACCTGGCACTCATCCCCGCGATCATCGTCATGGCGATCGTCGGCCAACTGGTCAATCCGGTGTTCCTGCAGCCCGACAACCTGATCAACGTGCTGCAGACCATGTCCGAGATCGCCCTGCTGGTCCTCGCCCAGACCCTGGTGCTCATCGTCAAGAAGATGGACCTCTCCCTGGAGTCCACCGTCGGACTCGCCCCCGGCGTCGCGGCCTGGCTCACCGTCCCGGCAGGCGCGGCACACGGCGTCGGACTGCTGCCCGGCGCCTGGTCCATCCCCGTCACCCTGACCGTCGGTCTCCTCGTCGGGGTGGTGAACGCGCTGTTCATCATCCGGTTCGGGCTCAACGGCTTCATCGTGACGCTCGGCATGCTGATCGTGCTGCGCGGCATCCTCACCGGCATCTCCGGCGGCCAGACCTTCTTCCAGCTGCCCCAGTCGATGCTGTACCTCGGCACCACCCAGTGGCTGGGCATGCCCGCCTCGGTGTGGATCTGCCTGATCCTCTTCGCCCTCGGCATCGTCGTGCTGGGCTTCACCAGCTTCGGCCGCTCCCTCTACGCGATCGGCGGCAACGTCGACGCGGCGAAGGCGGCCGGCATCCGCACCGACCGGGTGCTGTGGATCGTCATCGTCACCGCGAGCGTCCTCGCCGCGACGAGCGGCCTGCTGCTCTCGGGACGCCTGGCCTCGGTGGCCTCCGCCCAGGGCAACGGCTACATCTTCACCGTGTTCGCCGCCGCCGTCATCGGCGGCATCAGCCTCAACGGCGGCAGGGGAACGGTCTTCGGCGCGTTCACCGGCATCCTGCTGCTGTTCCTGATCCAGAACGTCCTCACCCTCGGCGGTGTCCCCGCCCAGTGGATCGGCGCCCTCAACGGCGCGATCATCCTCGTCGCCCTGGCGCTGTCCCGCATCACCGGAGGCAAGGCGCAGGACTAGACACCGCCCGACCCGCTGGTGCGCACCGGCCCGCCCCGCTCCCGGATGACCAGCCCGACCCGCACTCGAAAGGCAGGCATTCTCATGGAACGAAGAGGCTTTCTCGTCACCTCCGCAGCGACATCGGCCGCACTGGCCGTCGGTGTTCCGGCCGCCTCGGCGGCCGCGGCCCCACAGGCCGCGGCGGAGGCGGAGGACGCCGCCGCGCCGGACGCCTCGCGCCTGGCCCTGTGGTACGGCCAGCCCGCGGGCCAGTGGCTGGAGGCTTTACCCCTCGGCAACGGCCGCCTCGGTGCCATGGTCTTCGGCGGAGTCGACACCGACCGGCTCCAGCTCAACGAGGACACACTGTGGGCGGGAGGCCCCTACGAACCGGCCAACCCGCAGGGCCTGGCGAACCTCCCCGAGATCCGGCGCCGGATCTTCGCCGGCCAGTGGGGCTCGGCCCAGGACCTGATCAACTCGACCTTCCTGGGCAACCCGGTCGGGGAGTTGATGTACCAGACGGTCGGCGATCTGCGCCTGACGTTCCCCGGCACGGCTGACGTCGGCTCCTACCGACGGGAGTTGGACCTCGACGCCGCCGTGGCCACCACGACGTACACTCGTGATGGAGTGGCCTACCGCCGCGAGGCGTTCGCCAGCCATGCCGACCAGCTGATCGTGGTGCGGCTGACCTCCGACACCCCCGGCGCCCTCTCGTTCACCGCCGCTTTCGACAGCCCTCAGCAGACCCAGAAGTCCTCCCCCGACCCGATCACCGCCGCGCTGGAGGGCACCGGGCAGACCCGAGAGGGCATCACCGGCCGGGTCCGCTTCCGCGCGCTGGTCCGTACCCGCGCCGAAGGCGGCACCGTGCGCAGCGAGAACGGCACCCTCACCGTGACCGCGGCCGACGCGGTGACCCTGCTGGTGTCCGTGGGCACCAGCTACAACGACTACCGCGACGCCTCCGGCGACCACCGCGCCCGCGCCGAGCGCCCGCTCAACGCCGCCGCCGACACCCCCTACGGACAACTGCGCGCCCGCCATGTGCGCGACCACCGCGCCCTCTTCCGGCGCGTCGGGCTCGACCTCGGTGTCACGGATGCCGCCGCCGCACCGACCGACCAGCGGGTGGCCGCCTTCGCCCAGTCCGACGATCCCCATCTGGTGACCCTGCACTACCAGTTCGGCCGCTATCTCCTCATCGCCTCCTCCCGTCCCGGCACCCAGCCCGCCAACCTGCAGGGCATCTGGAACGACCAGCTCTCCCCGCCCTGGGACTCCAAGTACACGATCAACATCAACACGGAGATGAACTACTGGCCCGCCGCCACCACCAACCTTCTGGAGTGCTGGGAGCCGATCTTCGCCCTGCTCGACGACCTCGCCCAGGCGGGACAGAAGACCGCGCGGGTGCAGTACGGCGCGAACGGCTGGGTCGCCCACCACAACACCGACGCCTGGCGCGGCACCGCGCCGGTGGACGGCGCGTTCTGGGGCATGTGGCCCACCGGTGGCGCCTGGCTGGCCACCTCGGTCTGGGAGCACTACCGCTTCACCGGTGACCGCGAGGCACTGCGCCGACGCCTGCCGGTCGTCGAGGGCGCCGTCCGCTTCTTCCTCGACGCCCTCGTCACGGATCCCGGCACCGGCCATCTGGTGACCTGCCCGTCCGTGTCTCCGGAGAACGCCCACCACGCCGGCGTGTCCGCCTGCGCGGGTCCCACCATGGACAACCAGATCCTGCGCGACCTGTTCGACGGTTACCTCGCCGCCTGTGCCGCGCTCGGCGTCAACAGTCCGTACGCCGCCCAGGTGCGCCAGGCCCGAGCCCAGCTTCCGCCCATGAGGATCGGCGCGCTGGGGCAGTTGCAGGAGTGGCAGCAGGACTGGGACGGCGGCGCGCCCGAGCAACAGCACCGTCACGTCTCCCACTTGTACGGTCTGCACCCGAGCAACCAGATCTCCAGGCGTGGCACCCCCGAACTGTTCCGGGCCGCACTGAAGACGCTGGAGATGCGCGGGGACGCCGGTACCGGCTGGTCCCTCGCCTGGAAGATCAATTTCTGGGCGCGCGCGGAAGACGGATCGCGCTCCTACAAACTGCTCACCGACCTCCTCACTCCCGACCGCACCGCTCCGAACCTGTTCGACCTGCACCCGCCGTTCCAGATCGACGGCAACTTCGGCGCCACCGCGGGAGTGACCGAGTGGCTGGTGCAGTCCCACACCGACGAGGTCCACCTCCTGCCGGCGCTGCCCCCGCAGCTTCCGCGGGGCCGGGTCACCGGCCTCCTCGCCCGCGGCTCCCTCACCGTCGACGTCTCCTGGAGCGACGGCGCGCTGACCCACGCCCGCCTCGCGGCACGCCGGACCGGCACGGTCCGGCTGCGCACCGCGGCACCCGTCGCGGTGCACACCGAGGGCGGTCCCCGAACCGACGTGAAGCGCCCCGAGAACACCGTCGTCGCGTTCGACGCCCGGGCGGGCATGAAGTACGTGATCACGCCGCTGCCCACGAACGGGCCTGCCTACGGCCCTGCGCCGGCATCGCCGAACGCACCGCGGCCCTGACGGACTGGCCTCGTCCGCCCCTCTTGACCCTGCGTCGGACACGGGCGCCCGCCTCACGCTCACCCGGTCGGCCGCAGCGCCTCCCGTTGTGTCACGAGCTCGTCGAGGACCTCGGGGATGGGGGCGACGCCGATCCCCGGTGCGTCCGGTACCGGGATCGTGCCGTCGGTCACCCGGAACGGCTCGGTCAGATCCTGCCGGTAGTAGCGGTCCGAGCCGGAGATGTCGGACGGCAGAGTGAAGTTGGGGAGGCCGGCCAGTGCCAGATTGGCCGCCCGCCCGATCCCGGTCTCCAGCATGCCACCCGCCCAGACCGGCACCCCTGCCGCCGCACAGACGTCGTGCACCCGGCGGGCTTCCAGGTAGCCGCCCACCCGGCCGGGCTTGATGTTGACGATGGCGCACGCGCCGATGCGGATCGCCTCGTGCGCCGCCCGCGCGGAGACGATCGACTCGTCCAGGCAGATCGGCGTGGTCAGCGACCGCGCCAGCTCGGCGTGGCCGGCCACGTCCTCCTCCTCCAGCGGCTGCTCCAGCAGCAGCAGCCCGTACGGGTCGAGCCCGGCCAGATGCCGGGCATCGGCGCGTGTGTAGGCCGAGTTCGCGTCTGCCTGGAGAAGGATGTCGTCGCCGAAATGCTCGCGCACGGCGGCGACGGGTTCGATGTCCCAGCCGGGCTCGATCTTGAGCTTGATCCGGGCGTAACCGTCGGCCAGGTAGCCGCCGACCGTGTTCAGCAACTCCGGCACCGACTCGTGGATGCCCACCGACACGCCCGAGACGATCCGGGACCGAGTGGCTCCGAGGTGTCGGCTCAGTGGTACCCCGGCCGCCTTCAGCTCGGCGTCCAGCACCGCGGCCTCCACCGCCGCCTTGGCCATGCGGTGACCGCGCACCGGGGCAAGCGCCGAGGCCACCGCCGCCGCTGTGACGTTGGCGGCGGCGAACAGGCGCGGCAGCAGGTGGTCGGCGATGACGCGGTGGGCCGCGCCGGTGTACTCACTGGAGTACAGGGGGTCCGACATCGCCACGCACTCCGCCCACCCCTCGGCATCAGAGGTGATCACCCGCACCAGCAGCACGTCCCGGAGTGTCTGGGTTCCGAACGAGGTGCGGAACGGGGAGACCAATGGCATGCCGAGGCGCAGCAGCTCCACCGATTCGATTTTCATGCGTGCTCCTTGTGGGGTGTGGCCGCGGAAGGGCTGAGGACGTACCAGCCGTCACGGGTGACGCCGGTCCACCGGTATCCGGCGTCGAGCAGCGGACTCATCGCGTCGCGCAGCGCGGGCCGCCAGACGCCGAGGAGTTCGCGGTCGAGGTGCAGTGTTTCGGGGACGCGCAGCCGGACCTCCGCCTCGGTGGACGGCGCCGGGCCCCGGGGTGGCCCGGCCGCGGGCGGGTGCGGCAGGGGCGCGAGTCGGCGGGGCCGGCCGTCCTCGCCGATGTCCAGTACGTGCAGCCGCTCGTGCGGTATCCGTTCGGCGGTCCGGTCCGGTCCCCCCGCGGAGGCGCGGGGTGCGTCCCTGGCGGGCGTGGAGTCGGCGGGCGTGGAGTCGGCGGTCAGGTCCCAGCGCACGAGCACCCGATCGGTCGGGACGCCCGCGTTGTAGCCGTCGTCCATGGGCCCGTAGAAGTCCGGGTGATAGGACACGCCGACCGCTTGCAGACGGGCGATGTTGAAGGTGGCGTTGCGCCGTAGCAGCGGGTCGAAGGTCCACGTCATCGTGGTGATGCCGCGCGTGAGGCACCAGTCGCGCTGGGCCAGTTTGATGGCTGTGCCCACTCCGGTCCTGCGTGCGCCGCTGTCGACGGCGACGATGTGCGAGTGCAGGCCGCGTCGGGCCGGGTCGGCGCCGCACAGTCCCACCGCGCCCCCGACCAACTGCCCGGCTGCGTGGGCGCCGAGGACCATCCCTCCGGTGTGGCTGAGTGCGCGCAGCACGGCGAAGGGCACCTGCGGTTGCCCCGTCCTCCACACGCGCATGAAGAGGGCCGTGAGGGCTTCGAGTCCGGTGCGGTCACTGATGCTCCGCACCCGTACGTCCGGGTCCATGTCCCGCAGGCTGCCCGATCGCAGGTGTCCCTGCCTCGTCGCCCGCGTCAAGGCACAGGGCCCGGCCTTGTCGCGGACGACAGGACGCGAGGGGCGCCTACGATGCGCCTATGGATCACGGGCTCACCGCACGGCGGCTGGTGGCGGAGATGGGACCCACGCTGCTGCGGGTGGCGGTCGACGGCCCCGGCGCGGACCAGCCCCTGACCGGTGTCGTCATTCACGACCCGGCCTCGGGGTCGGAGCTGGAACGCGGGTGCGTCGTGCTGGGCGTCGGGCTGTCGGCAGGCGGCCTGCGAAGTCCCGGCCGGTCCGGTGAGGCCACCGAGTCCGCGGAAGCCGGTGCCGGGTGGGGCGGTCACCGCGCGGAGGCGGCCGCGCTGGCACGGGCCATGCAGGCGACGGGCGCCGCGGTGCTCGCGCTGAAGGGCCCGGTACCGGACGGGCTGGAGGACAGTCCGGTCGCCGTGGTCGAGGTCAATCCGGACGCGTCCTGGATGCACGTCGCCTCCATGATCCGGGAGCGGCTGCTGGATCACTCCCGGGACAGCCGTCGGTCGCCGGACGGCGTCGGCGGCGACCTGTTCACCATCGCCAACACCATCGCCGAGATGCTTCAGGCACCGGTCACCATCGAGGACCGCTCCGCCGCCGTGCTCGCCTGGTCCACCGGGCAGCGCGGCGCCGACGAGGCGCGCGTGGAGTCGATCCTCGGCCGGGCCGTCCATCACCGCTGGCTGGACGAACTGCGCGCCCGCGGCGACTTCGCCCGCCTGCACGCCTCCAGCGGCCCGGTCCACATCGAACCCGTCGCCCCCGGCATGCTGCCGCGTGCCGCCATGGCGGTGCGGGCCGGTGCGGAAGTCGTCGGTTACGTATGGGCGGCCGTCCCGCGGCCCCTCACCGGCGATCTCGCCCGTCGGCTGGAGCAGATCGTTCCTCTCGTCGCCCTGCACCTGGTCAATACCCGGGCCACCAGCGGCTGGGCGCGGCAGCAGCGCGCGGAGCTGGCGGCAGCCGTTCTGGCGGGCGGATCGGCCGGAGCGGACGCGGCCAGGCAGCTGCATCTGGACACGGGTCCGCTGTGCGTCCTGGCCGCCGCACCGCCCATGGCGCGTGCCGGTGAGAGGAGCCCTGGAGCCGACGCGGCCGCGGCGGCGGAGCGGCGCCGTTTCGAGGATGTGCTCGCACTGCATCTGGCGGCTGTCCACCCGTCGGCCGTCACCGTGTGCGGCAACGACGCCGTGTACGCCCTGCTGGCCTGGCCCCGCTCCAGTCCGTCGCAGGCGCTGGACGGCACCCGCGCGCTGGCCCGGGACTTCTTGTCCCGCTCCCCGTTGGCCGGCGGCCATGTCGTGGGCGTCGGCGGGCCGGCCGAGTCCGCGGCGCGTGTGGCGCAGGCCCGGGCTCAGGCGGACGCGGCGCTGCGGGCCCTGCGGCATCCCGCCGCCGGTGGCCCCTGGGTGGCGACCCTGGAGGACGTGGCACTCACCGCCATGCTGCTGGAACTGGCCGACGCCACCGAGGCCCTCGCTCTGCCCGACGCCACCGGTCCGCTGCGCCGGCTCGCCGAGCACGACGGGGAGCAGGGCGTACTGACGGAAACGCTCGCGGCCTATCTTGCCTCGGCCGGTGTCGCGGACGACGCGGCGGCCCGCTTGCGGATCCACGTCAACACGCTGCGTTACCGGCTGCGGCGCATCCGCGAGGTCGGCGGGTTGGACTTCGGTGATGCGGACGCCATGCTCCTCGCCCACCTCCAGCTCCGGCTGCGCGCAGTGCGGGCCGCCGCCCTTGACGCGGGCGACAAGTGACCGCCGGGAACTTCGTCCTGGCCTACAAGGACACCGGATACCGGGCGCCCGCAGACTGACCGGCAGGGCACCGACGCCCCGGCAAGACCGATCCGCGGGCCGGGGCCCTGTCGGCGCCCGGCTTCCCCGCCCGCCGGTGACGGCCCGGACACCGGGCGGCCGGCCCGGACGGGGCCCTTGCCACTGCCACCGCCGGTCCTGCCAGGAGGAGCCCGAGTTGCCACCCAACGAGATGCTGATCCGCGGCGGAACCGTGGCCGACGGCAGCGGGCGCGAGCCCGTGCGTGCGGATGTCCTGATCCGGGCGGGCCGGATCGCCGCCGTCGAGGCCCCGGGGGCCGTCGCGGCCGGGGACACCCCCACGGTGGACGCCACCGGCCTGGTGATCGCCCCCGGGTTCATCGACGTCCACTCCCACGCCGACAACGCGGCGCTGCTGCCGGAGGACGAGACCTCCAAGATCCTTCAGGGCGTCACCACCGAGGTCACCGGCAACTGCGGGTTCTCGCTCGCGCCGACCCGCGCGGACTCCGCGGCGGCGTTCGCCTCGTTCACTCAGCGGATCTTCCCGCCCATGGAGTTCGACTGGTCGACATGGGCCGAGTTCACCCGGGTCGCGGACGCGCACGGCCATGTGACCAACTGGGCCCCTCTGGTCGGGCACGGCACACTGCGCATCGCCGTGCTCGGCATGGCCGACCGCACGCCGGACGCCGACGAACTGCGCCTGATGGGCCGCGAGCTCGACCTTGCGCTGGAAGGCGGCGCTTTCGGCATGTCCAGCGGACTCGTGTACCCGCCGGCGGTCTTCAGCGAGACCGACGAACTCGTCGCCCTGGCACGGCACTTGGGCGCCGACGGCCTCTACACCACCCATATGCGCGGTGAGGGTGCCTCGCTGCTCACCTCGATCGACGAGAGTGCCCGGATCGGCACCGAAGGCGGATGCCGGGTTCACATCTCCCACCTGAAGTCCAACGGCCGCAGCAACTGGGGCCGGATGCCGGCCGCGCTGGACCGCATCCACCAGTACGCGGCGTCCGGGCTGTCCCTCACCAAGGACATCTACCCCTACACGGCCGGCGCCACGATGCTCACCGCGCTGCTTCCGCCGCCCTTCCTCGCCGACGGCGACGAGGGGGTGCTGGCCCGGCTGGCGTCCGCCGAGCAGCGCCGCCGGCTGGCCGTGATGATGGAGTCCGGCCTGCCCGGATGGGACAGCCACCTGCACGGCGCCGGCTGGGACGGCATCCTGATCTCCACCACCGCCAGCCACCGCTACGAGGGCCACACCGTCGCCGAACTGGCCCGCACGGCGGGCGAGTCGCCGCTCGACACCTTCATTCGCATCCTCCGCGAGGAGGAACTGCACGTCACCATGGTGCTGTTCTCCATGGACGAGCAGGACGTACGCACGGCCTTCGCCGACGCCGACACCATGGTCGGCTCCGACGGCCTGCCCCCCGGCAACGGCGGCAAGCCCCACCCCCGGCTGTTCGGCACCTTCCCCCGGGTGCTGGCGGAGTATGTGCGGCGGCACCGTATCCTCCCGCTCGGCGAGGCCGTGCGCCGGATGACCTCACTGCCGGCCAAGGTCTTCCGCATCCCCGAGCGCGGCTCCGTCACCAGGGGCCTGATCGCCGACCTGGTGGCCTTCGATCCGCAGACGATCGACCACGAGTGCGACTACCGCGACCCGGTCCGGCCGCCGAGCGGCATCGCCTGGGTGATGCAGGAGGGCTCCATGGTGGTCGACGGCCGGACGTACACCGGCCCCCGCCGCGGCCGCCGGCTCACCCCCGCGGCCTGATCCGGACGCGATCCGCGATCCCCCCCACTCAAGCACCGAACGTCCGGAAGGCACGTCATGTCCGAACAGACTCCCCCGCCCTGGCAGTGGGACGAGCCGACCTGGCGCGGTCACGTCGACCGGGTCCGCGCCGGCCGCTCGCTGAGCCCGAGCACATGGCCGGGCGGCGCCCGGGTGGCCGTGGCACTGTCCTTCGACTCCGACCACGAGACCATCCCGCTGCGCGATGCCGAGACCCTGCCGGGCAAGCTAGCCCAGGGTGAGTACGGCGCACGCGTCGGCGTCCCGCGCATCCTGCGGCTGCTCCAGCGGCACCAGGCGCCCGCGTCCTTCTTCATCCCCGCCGTCTCCGCGCTGCTGCACGAGGGCGAGGCCGCCTCCTACGTGGAGCACGGCCACGAGGTCGCCCTGCACGGCTGGATCCACGAGCGCAACACCCAGATCCCCGCCGAAGCCGAGCGGGAACTCGCCCTGCGCGCCGCCGACACCCTGGAGCGGCTCACCGGCACCCGGCCGGTGGGTATCCGTACGCCCTCCTGGGACTTCTCCCCGCACACCCTGGCGATCACCCGGGAGCTGGGACTGCTGTACGACTCGTCGCTGATGGCGGACGACGAGCCCTACGAACTGCTCGCCGGCGGCGAACCCACCGGCGTGGTCGAGATCCCGGTGGAGTGGATCCGCGACGACGCCCCGTACTTCATGATGGAGCGCTTCGGCTCCCTGAGGCCGTACACGCCACCGCGCGGGGTGCTGTCCATCTGGAAGGACGAGTTCGACCAGGCGTACGCCGAAGGCGGCCTGTTCCAGCTCACCATGCATCCGCACATCATCGGCCACCGCTCGCGCATGGCGATCCTGTCCGAACTGCTGGAGCACATCTCCGCACGCTCCGACGTCTGGTACGCCACCCACGCACAGATCGCCGAGTACGTCCTGAACCAGGCGGCCGGCACCGCACCACAGGAGAAGACCCCGTGACCGTCACCGACAACAGACCCGACGACCCGCCCCAGCAGGACGCACACAGGCTCAGCCGCTCGCAGCGCAAGGCGATCGTGGCCGGCGCCGTCGGCAACACGGTCGAGTGGGTCGACTGGGCCGTCTACGCGACGTTCGCGCCGATCTTCGCCGACCGGTTCTTCCCGCCGGGGAACGGGTCGGCGGCCCTGCTCGCCACCCTCGCCGTCTTCGCCGTCGGCTTCGTCATGCGCCCGGTCGGCGGTGCCGTCCTCGGCGCGTACAGCGACCGCCACGGCCGCAAGAAGGGCATGACCCTCACCATCGCGCTGATGGCCGGGTCCTCCCTCGCGATCGCGGTCTGCCCGACCTATACGGCGGTCGGCGTCGCGGCCCCGGTGGTGCTGGTCCTCGCCCGACTGGTCCAGGGCTTCTCCGCGGGCGGCGAGTTCGGTTCGTCCTCCGCCTTCCTGGTGGAGTCCGCCGCCAAGGGACGGCGCGCGTTCGCCGGGTCCTGGCAGCAGGTCTCGGTGGGCGCGGGCGCGCTGATCGCCTCGTTCCTCGGCACCGTGCTGACCTCCACTCTCGACGAAGGCGCCCTGCACAGCTGGGGCTGGCGACTGGCGTTCGCCATCGGCGCCGCGCTCGGCCTCGTCGGGCTGTGGCTGCGCCACTCGGTGCCCGAGACCGAGTCGTTCATCCAGTCCGAGGCCCGCCAACGGCAGGACAGGAACTCGGTGGTGGCGATGGTCCGCGACCACCCGGGCGCCGCTCTCCGGGTCGCCGGGATCACCGTCGCCGGCACCCTCGTCTACTACGTGTGGGTCAGCTACCTGCCGTCCTACGCCCATGTGACGACCGGCATCCCGCTCAACCAGGCGCTGCTCGCCAACACCGTGGCGATGGCCGTCTTCATCGTCCTGCTGCCGTTCGGCGGGCTGCTGTCCGACCGGATCGGCCGCAAGCCGACCATGACCGCGTTCGCCGTGGGCATCCTCCTCTTCGCCTGGCCCGCCTTCCACTTCCTGGCCAACAGCTTCTGGGGGCTGCTCCTCATCGAGGTCATCGGCCTGGTGCTGATGATCGGTTACTCGGCCAACTGCGCGGTCGTCATGGCGGAGCAGTTCCCGCCGGAGGTCCGCACCACCGGCATCGGTCTGCCGTACGCCCTGTCCGTCGCCCTGTTCGGCGGCACGGCCCCGTACGTGACCACCTGGATGAGCACGAACGGCCACAGAGACCTGGTCTGGGTCTATGTGGCGGCGGCCGCCCTCATCGGCGCGGCCGTCTACAGCACCATGCCGGAGACCAAGGACCGGCAGATCGCATGACCTTTGGCCACGATAGGAAAGTGAGACAGCCATGGCGCCCCACACGGACACCGCCGCCCTGCTGGAGCGGGTGGCGAAGTACCGCGGCGAGATGCTGGAGGACCTGGCCCGCTACGTAGAGCTGGAGACGCCCAGCGACGACAGGCCCCTCCTGGAGGCCGGGCTGGCCCGTATCGACGCCTGGCTGCGCGAACGGCTCGGCGAACCCACCGCGGTCAGCGCCACCGACGGGGGCGAGTACGGCGACGTACGGGTGTACGACTACCCGGGCGAGGGCACCGCGCCCGTGCTCGTCCTGGCCCACTACGACACCGTGTGGCCCAAGGGCACGCTCGCCGGCTGGCCGTTCGGCGTCGACGGCGACCGGGCCACCGGTCCCGGCATCTTCGACATGAAGGCGGGCCTGGTGCAGGCGGTGTGGGCGCTACGCGTCCTCGCCGAGGCGGGCCTGTCCAGGCCGCCGATCCGGCTGGTCCTCAACGGGGACGAGGAGATCGGCAGCCCGGTCTCCCGGCCGGTCATCGAGGCGGCGGCCGAAGGAGCCAGGGCCGCCCTTGTCTTCGAGGCGAGCGCGGCGGGCGCGCTGAAGACCGCGCGCAAGGGCGTCGGTATCTTCCGCGTCGACGTCACCGGCGTCGAGGCTCACGCGGGCCTGGACCCGAGGCGCGGGGTCAGCGCCGTCGACGAGCTCGCCCGTCTGGTCCTGGTACTGCATGGCCTCACCGACCACGAGGCCGGCACCACGGTCAACGTCGGTGCCGTGAAGGGCGGGACGCGGACCAATGTCACGGCGGGCTCGGCGGTCGGGCACCTGGACGTTCGGGTGCGTACCCAGGCCGAGGCGGACCGGATCGACGCGGCGCTCGCCGTCCTGGCGCCCGCGGACCCCCGGGCGGCCATCACCGTCAGCGGCGAGTGGAACCGGCCGGTCATGGAGCGCTCCGAGGGCACGGCAAGGCTGTTCGCGCTGGCCCGTGGCCTGGCAGCGGACATCGGTGTGGATCTCTCGGAGTGTGAGGTCGGCGGGGCCAGCGACGGCAACTTCGTCGCCGCACTCGGTGTGCCGGTGCTCGACGGCTTCGGCGCCGTGGGCGACGGGGCCCACGCCCGGGGCGAGCACATCAGCCTCCGGGGGATGACCGAACGCACGGCGCTGGCCGCCGCACTGCTCCATGCGCTGACCGTGACGCGGTGACGACTGGCCCCGCCGAGTCCTGAGGTCCAGTGGTTGTCGCTGCTCTGAGCTGACACCCACAAGTGCCCCAGCCCTCTGCTCATGGGGTGCTGGAGGCCGACGGGCCTCTCCCGGCGCACAGCGCGTGGTCGATCAGCACGCTGGCCGCGTTCTCCTCTTCCATTATGTGCTCCAGGGCGTCGCCGCGTGCCTCGGACATGGAGACCACGGCGCTTCGCCTGCCGTCGTCGGTCACGCCGTTGAGGGTGATGTAGCCGCCGTCCCCACCCTCATGGCTCCAGTAGGTTCCTCCGCAGCTCAGGGGCCGTTCGACCAGTCCGAGCCCGTAACGGCCTCCGGGCCACAGCTGTTGGACCTCCGCGCTCACGGGAACGGTCTGCTTCATCTTGGCCAGCTGCCGCGCCGGTAGCAGACGGCCCGCGAGCAGCGCGCGGAGGAAGCGGTTTTCGTCCCGCGTGGTCGTGACCCACGAAAGGTTCTCGTAGTCCACCGGTATCTGGTCGGTGACGTCCACCCGGGAATCGGGGCCGAAGAGCTGGTAGGCCCGGGCGTGCGGCCGGGGCAGGGTGGGCGCGGTGCCCATCCACCGGGTCTGGTCGAGGCCGAGCGGGCGCAGGATGCGGTTTTCGATCTCCTGATGGGCGGGGTGACCGGTCGCCTTCTGGATGATCATGCCGAGCAGGACGTAGCCGGTGTTGGAGTACGCCCAGCCCTCGCCGGGCGGGAAGTCCGGGGCATGGGCCATGGCGCGGGCCACCAACTGCTCGGAACCGTAGACGTCGTCGCGCTGCTGGTAGTACTCCTCGGGCGTGGTGTATCCGGGCAGATCGTCGTGGATGCCGCTGGTGTGCTGGAGCAGTTGGCGGACGGAGATCCGGCTGCCGTCGTTGCCGTTGCCCTGCACCACTCCGGGCAGCCAGTGGTCGACCGTGTCGTCCAAGGACAGCCGACTCTCATCCTCCAGCTGGAGGACCACGGTGGCGACCAGCGTCTTGGACGTGCTGGCCATGCGGAAGTAGCCGTCGGAAGAGACCGGGCGGCCGGTGTTCAGGTCTGCGGTGCCGCTGGTGGCGACCGAGTGTCGGCCATCAGGCCCGATCACGCGAGCCTGCACACCGCTGATCCCGAGGGCCCGGATCGCCTCGGTGTCCTGGCGTAACTGCTCCACAGGGGAGGTACCGACGGGCTGGGCGACGGCGGTAGCCACCCCGGTGGCGAGCAGCGTGGTGACACCGGCCGCCATGGCGAGGTGCTTTCGCAGAGTCGAAGTCATGGCTGGACGCTAGTTTCGCCCCCAACGGAGGGCGATCCGGAACACCCCAGGATCGGAATGGGGGATATCCCCCCCAGCGCGGCTGCCAGCTACAGCCGTGCCGCTTCAGCAGCCGCTGCTGCAGCGCGAACGCTGTTGGCAGGCGGGGTGCTCGCAACTCTGTGCCGTCGACGCCTCTGAGCGCCAACCCACGCGCTAGGTGCATTCACCCGCCGGGTTGTTCATACGGCCGGTCGGTGGCTGGCCGCCGAGTGCGGTGTGGCGGTGGTGGTGGTTGTAGGTGTGCAGGAAGTCTGCCGGAGCGGCCGCGCGTTCGTCGTTGCTGGTGTAGGGCCGCGGGTAGGCCCACTCGTCGAGCAGGGTGCGGTTGAAGCGCTCTCTTTTGCCGTTGGTCTGCGGCCGGTAGATGCGGGTGAGTTTGCCGGCCGCGCCGAGGTCGGTGAGCGCCTGCCGCCAGGCGAAGAACAGGATCGACGTCTGCCCCGAGCCGACCGCGAAGAGGGTGCCGGAGGCACAGGCGCCGCCGAGCGGCATACCGACGGCGAAAACGGACGCGCCGATCAGCAGTCCCAGACCCAGGGGTCGGCCGAGGGCGTTGGCACGGATCCGAACAGTCCGGCGCCCGCGCCGATGAGCAAGGCGAACAGCTTCGCCGTGGTGCCGAGCAGCAGAGTGTGGGCCCGCAGACCAGTGCCCTTGCCGACGGCGACCAACTGCCGCCAGGCCGAGGTGAAGGCGAAGCGGGAGTGGAAGAGGGCGATCCCCAGGCCGAGGCCGAGCAGCAGCAGGACCCCGGGCTTGGCCCCGAGGGCGGACCAGACATAGGCAGTCAGTGCCGGGCGAGCAGCCCGGACACCGCGAGCGGCCCGCGGCGCACCGGAGGCGCGGCGGGCACCGGGGGCCGCGTTACTGAGGTGGGCGACGGGTACAGCAGTGCGGCGGTCTTCCCCGCCTGGGCGGGCGGGGAGATTTTCGCGGGTGGACTCCGAACGGTGTACGAGTCGGGGTGGGGCACGACGCCGACGGGAAGGCCGGGTCGGGCGATGCCGCAGCCCCGGCGGCGGCGCGCGGCATGGGAAGTCGGCCGGTCCGGGCTCAGCGGCGACAGAGGCCGTCGTCGACGCGCCACACCGAGCTCGCCGACAGGACGAGGCACTGCAGCCGGGCGGGTGCGGACACGGCTCCAGGCTGTGATCAAACTTCAACAATCCGGACCCGGATCTCACCATGTGAGCTGTTACCGGTCCCACACACCGGCCGGTGAGCGGGCCCAGGCAGGCGGGGATGTTCCCCTCAAGGGCTCGGACTGCGTGTGCCTCGATGCGGCAGACGCTCAGGCACTGACGGGTCCTCCCGCTCGCGCTTGGCTTCAACTCGCCGAGGGCCGTCTCCGGGGCCCCGTCTCGGGCACGCAGGCGACAGCGGCGCGCCCGGACGCCGGCCGCCGCCACCGCATACAGCCGGTATGTGCGACAGCCGTGCCGGCGGGCGACGTCATCCCAGCGTGAACCGCACCGGCGTACCCACGGCGGCCTGGGCCGCTGACGCCAGGGCGGTTTCCGCGACGACCCCGATCACCGGGTAGCCACCCGTCGTCGGGTGGTCGTGCAGGAACACCACCGGACGCCCGTCCGGGGGCACCTGCACCGCGCCGAGAACCATGCCCTCGCTGGGCAGCTCGCCCGTCGACGCGCGCGCCAGCGGCGGCCCTTCGGTGCGCAGGCCGATGCGGTTGCTGTGCGGGGACACGCGGTACGTCGCGGAGGTGAGGGTGCGCAGCGCCGCGGGGGTGAACCAGTCGTCGCGGGGGCCGAGCCGCAGCGGCAGGATGAGTTCGGCGGGCGGCGCCGGCCAGGGGGCGGCGCCGGGGAGTGCCGCCTGCCGGGCGGGGGCGCCCAGCGGGAGCACGTCCCCGTCGCACAGCGGCGACGGGCCGAGCCCGGAGAGGAGGTCCGTCGAACGGCTGCCGAGGACCGGTTCGGCCGCGATGCCACCGGCGACGGCCAGATACGAGCGCACGCCCGCGGTCACCGCGCCCGCGTTCAGAACCGCGCCCGCGGGCACCCGTACCGGCGCGCCCCACGGCACCGGCCGGCCGTCGACCGTCACCGGGCAGGGTGCACCGCCGACCACGACGGTCACGGTGTGGTCGGGCTGCAGGGCGCAGCCGGTCAGGGTGGTCTCCAGGACGGCGGCATCGGGGGCGTTGCCGAGCAGGCGGTTGGCGAGTCTCATCGCGGGCGCGTCCACGGCGCCGGAGCGCGGGACTCCCAGATGGGCGTGGCCGCGCCGGCCCGAGTCCTGCACGGTGGTCAGGGCCCCGGAGCGTACGACGGTGAGCTTGGGCGTCATGCCACACCGTCCTCGGTGACAAATCGCACCCGCGTTCCCGGCGTGAGAAGCGCCGGCTGATCCCGCGTGAGGTCCCACAGCGGTGTCGGGTCCGGCATGGTGCCGATCAGTTGCCAGCCGCCGGGGGTGGCGCGCGGGTACACGGCGCTGTAGGCGCCCGCGAGCGCCAGCGCCCCGGCCGGAACCCGGGTACGGGGCGTGTCGCGGCGCGGCACCTGCAGTTCCGCCGGCAGTCCGGTGAGGTAGCCGAACCCGGGCGCGAAGCCGCAGAAGGCGACGCGGTACGTGTACGAGGAGTGTCGGGCGGCGACCTCGTCGGCGCCGATCCCCCACTGGGCGGCCACGTCGGCCAGGTCCGGCCCGTCGTAGCGCACGGGAATCTCCACGACTCCCCCGTCGTCTCCGGCCCGGGACGGCACGTCCCACTCGGCGAGTCGGCGGGCCAGGTCCCCCGGGTCCCGCACGCCGTCCAGGAGTACGGTCCGGGCCCCCGGCACGATCTCCTCGACCGGCGGCAGGGTCCCGGCCGCGCGCCGCCGCAGCAGTTCGGCCAGGAGGTCTCCGGTGCGCTCGGCGTCCGGCAGTTCGATGAGCAGCGCGTGCCGCCCGGCGGGGCGCACGTCAAGAAGCCGGCCTTCCGTCATACGAATGCCCCGACCTCGACCCCGGCCTTCTCCAGTGCCTCGCGCACCCGGGCGACGATCCGGGCCGCGCCCGGGGTGTCGCCGTGCACGCACAGGGAGCGGGCGGCCACCGCGACGGTCGTACCGTCCACGGCCTCGATCGCACGGTCCACGGCGAACGCCAGCGCGCGTCGTACCACGGCGTCCTCGTCGGTCACCAGCGAGTTCGCCTCGCGGCGCGACACGAGCGTGCCCTCGGGAGTGTAGGCGCGGTCCGCGAAGGCCTCCGGTACACCGACGAGCCCCGCGTCCGCGGCGGCGGCGAGCAGCCGCGAGCCGGGCAGACCGAGCACGGGCAGCGACCCGCCCGCCAGTTTCACACCCGCCACGACGGCGGCGGCCTGCTCGGCGTCATGGACGGTACGGCTGTAGAGCGCCCCGTGCGGCTTGACGTACGCCACCTGGGCCCCGGCGGCCTCGGCGAAGACCCGCAGCGCCCCTATCTGGTACGCCAGTTCGGCAGCCAGTTCGTCGCCGGGCACGTCCATGGCGCGCCGCCCGAAGCCGGCCAGGTCGCGGTAGGACACCTGCGCCCCGATCCGCACTCCGCGCTCGGCGGCGAGGTCGCAGACGCGGCGCATCACCGATGGGTCGCCGGCGTGGAATCCGCAGGCGACGTTGGCGCTGGTGATGACGGAGAGGAGGGCGTCGTCGTCGGTGAGGGACCACCGGCCGAAGCCTTCACCGAGGTCTGCGTTGAGATCGATCACGTCCGGAAACGTAAACGATTGTTGAACGATCCGACAAGGGGTCACATCCGCCGCCCGACGAGAACGGTGTGAGATTGCCTCTTGTTCCATCGTTCAACGATCCCCTAAGGTCCGTGTATCTCCCACGGATTCGAGCCTCCGGATCCGTGCCGTCTCTGGTGCCCTGTCCCTTACGCCTGAAGAAGGCCACCGCATGATCGTTCTTCTCGGTGTGGTCGTTGTGATCCTCGGATTCGTCACGCGCCGCAATCCCGCCCTAGTGGTCGGCGTCGCCGGTATCGTCACCGGTCTGCTCGGCAAGATGAACCCGCTCGAGGTCCTCGCGGCCTTCGGCCAGTCCTTCGCCGACAGCCGCTCGGTGACCGTCTTCGCCATCGTCCTCCCGGTGATCGGCCTCCTGGAGCGCTATGGCCTGCGCGAACAGGCCCGTAGGCTCATCGGCCGCCTCGGCAGGCTCAGCGCCGGCCGCTTCCTGGCGGTCTACCTGCTCGTCCGCCAGGTCACCGCGGCCTTCGGCCTCAACAACATCGGCGGTCCCGCGCAGACCGTGCGGCCGCTCGTCGCACCCATGGCCGAGGCCGCCGCCGAGCGCAGGACCGGTGCCGCGCTGCCCGACCGCCTGCGCGAGAAGGTCCGTTCCTACGCGTCGTCGTCCGACACCGTGGGCCTCTTCTTCGGCGAGGACTGCTTCATCGCGATCGGCTCCATCCTCCTCATCACCGGCTTCGTGAACTCGACGTACGGGCAAGAGCTCGAACCGACCGAGCTGGCCCTGTGGGCGGTCCCGCTCGCCGTCTGCGCCTTCGTCATCCACGGTGCCCGACTGCTGCTCCTGGACAAGCAGCTGGAGCGCGAGATGGCGCTCGCCTCCGCCGAGCACGACCTGCCGCTTCCGAAGGGGGCCGACAAGTGATCAAGGTCGAATGGCTCTACTGGCTGGTGGGCCTCGTCTTCATCGTCATGGCCGTGCAGATGGCGGCCGACCGCACCAACCCCAAGCGGTGGACCTCCGCCGCGTTCTGGGGCCTGCTCGGGCTCACCTTCCCCTACGGCACCGGGGTCGCCACCGTCGCGCCGGGCACCACCGCCTGGAGAGTGCCTGCCGAACCGCTCGGCGTCGCGGTCCTCGCCCTGATCGTGCTGGCCGGGTTCAACTTCCTCGGCAAGGGCGTCCCGGTCACCACCAGCGTCGAGCAGCGCGAGGCCTCCGCGGTCCGGCTCGGCAGCAAGATCTTCGTCCCGGCCCTGACGATCCCGTTCGTCGCCATCGTCTGCGCCTCCCTCCTCGACGAGTCCGGCCTGTTCGAGACGGGCAAGGCCACACTCCTCGGGCTCGGCCTCGGCTGCGTCGTCGCGCTCGTCGTCGGCATGCTGGTCACCGGCGAGAAGAAGGTCTCCGTCCCGATCCACTCGGGCCGCTCCATGCTGGAGGCGATGGGCTCGGCCCTGCTGCTCCCCCAGCTCCTGGCGGTCCTCGGCTCGATCTTCGCCCTGGCCGGCGTCGGCACGCAGGTCGGCAAGATCGTGAACGACGTCCTGCCGGAGAACTCGAAGTACCTCGCCGTGATCGCGTACTGCCTCGGCATGTTCCTGTTCACCGTCATCGTGGGCAACGCCTTCGCCGCGTTCCCCGTGATGACCGCGGCGATCGGCTGGCCCATCCTCATCGAACAGATGAACGGCAACGCGCCGGCCATCCTCGCGATCGGCATGCTGGCCGGTTTCTGCGGCACGCTCTGCACGCCGATGGCCGCCAACTTCAACATCGTCCCCGCCACGCTGCTCGAGCTGAAGGACCAGTACGGACCGATCAAGGCACAGATTCCGACGGCGCTCGCGCTCCTCGTCTGCTGCACCGTGATCATGGCGTTCTTCGCCTTCTGAGCCACAGCCACCCCATTGACCTCGGGCGTGCCCTGCTCCGGCCCCCGAGCCGTCCCACCCGTAAAGGAAGCGCCATGACCCGCGTGCTCATCACCGGCTTCGCCCCCTTCGACGGCGAAAGCGTGAACCCTTCCTGGCAGGCGGCCTCCCTCGTGGCCGCCGAACCGCCCGCCGGGCTCACGGTCACCGCGACCCAACTCCCCTGCGTCTTCGGCGAGTCCATCGACGCGCTGCGCGACGCCATCCGTGCGTCGACCCCCGACCTGGTGCTCTGCCTGGGCCAGGCGGGCGGCCGCCCCGGCGTCACCGTCGAACGCGTCGGCATCAACGTCGACGACGCCCGCATCCCCGACAACGCGGGCAACCAGCCCATCGACGAACCGGTCGTCCCCGGGGGCCCCGCCGCGTACTTCTCCACCCTGCCCGTGAAGGCCTGCGTCGCCGCCATGCGCGAAGCCGGTGTCCCGGCCGCCGTCTCCAACACCGCCGGCACGTACGTCTGCAACCACATCACCTACGGCCTCGGCCACCTCATCGCCACCGAATTCCCGCACATCCGCGGCGGTTTCGTGCACGTCCCCTGGGCGCCGGACCAGGTCAGCGACGGCACCGCCCCGGCTCTGGAGCCCGCCACGGTCGCCCTCGGAGTGCGCGCCCTTCTGACCGCCGCCGTCAACGTTCCCGCGGATCAGGACCTGAAGGTCACCGAGGGAGCCACCCACTGATGCCGCTCACGACGTATGCGGCCGACTTCGCCCGGCTCGCCCTCGCGAACATCACGCGGGAGTACCCCAACTTCCCCGCCCACCTGGTGACGTCGCCGAAGGACCAACTCGGGCCGAGAGCCCTGCATCCAGCCTTCTACGGTGCCTACGACTGGCACTCCTCCGTCCATATGCACTGGCTGCTCGTCCGTCTGCTGCGCCGTCACGGGGGAACGGCCGCGTTCACGGAGACCGCGCCGGTCATCGACGTACTCGACCGGCACCTCACCCCGGAGAACGTCGTCGTCGAAGCCGCCTACCTCCTCGACCGTCCCACCTTCGAACGGCCGTACGGCTGGGCCTGGCTGGTCGCGCTCGCCGCCGAGTGCCGGGCGTACGGGGGCGCGTCGGGCGCCCGCTGGGCCGAGGCCCTGGCACCGGGGGTCGCCGCCGTCGACCGGCTGCTGGCCGACTGGTTGCCGAAGGCCACGTATCCCGTACGCCACGGCAGCCATCCCAACAGCGCCTTCGCACTGGGGCTCGTACTCGACGCGGGCGAAGTGTCCACAGCGACCACGCAGGCCGTACGGGAACGTCTGCTGGCGTGGTTCGCCGACGACCACGACGCGCCCGCGCACTGGGAACCGTCGGGTCAGGACTTCCTGTCCCCGGCGCTGACCGAGGCCGACGCGATGCGCAGGGTGCTGGAGAGGGAGCGGTTCGCGCAGTGGCTCGACCGCTTTCTGCCCGCGCTGCGCTCCGGCGCCTCCTGCCCGCTGCTCGACGTGCCCGTCGTCTCCGACCACGCCGACCCGCAGATCGGCCATCTGCTGGGCCTCACCCTCAGCAGGGCCGCCGCGCTGCGCTCGATCGCCGCGGCGCTGCCGGAGGGTCCGGTCCGCACGCGTCTGGCCGAGGCGGCCGAAGCCCACCTCACTGCGGGCCTGCCCGCCGTGCAACGCGGCGACTTCACCACGGACCACTGGCTGGCCTCCTTCGCCGCGTTGGCCCTTGATCCGGGACACGACGAGCCGACGTGACGCTGCTTGGCGGACCGGACGTCCGCCGGCTGGGCGGACGCCGCGCCAACCGAGGAGGGCCCTTCGGACGGTGCCGGCCACTCCAAACCGCTGAACCGCTCGCGGGTCCTCAGCTTGAGTCGTCGGGCCGGGCCCTGACGGTGATCCGCGCGTAGTCGTAGCCCCCTGGATCAGGCGACGGGCTGTAGGTGACCATGAACGTCCGGCGGACGTCGCCGAAACGGTCGGAGTACGTCACCTTGGACGGCGTGGTGCGCTTCGGCTTCGCGGTGATCTCGTAGGTCTGGAGGAAGTCCTTGACGCTGGAGTCCTGGCCGTTGCCCACCTCGTACCGGAGCACCGCCGTGCCGTCCTTCCGCAGTTCGGCGTGCGTGGGTACGTAGTAGCGCCCCGCGGATTGGTGCTGCTCGTGATGCACTCCCGCCGCGCGTTGCGCGGCCTCCTGCGGACTGTCGCCGGCCGGTGTGAACAGCGCGACGCCGGCCCAGATGATGACGCCGAGCGTCCACGCCGCGCACAACGCAAGGAACCACACCAGCCACCGGCGCCGCCGCGGATCCGGGCCCGGGCTCGCTGCTTCTGGACGCATCCTCACCCATTCCATCCGCGTACTTCGCTCTGGCAGCCCATGTCGTACTCCTTGGCCTGGCCCGACTGCTGTTGTCTGGCCATCTGGGCGTCCGAGACATTACCCATCGCCGGCACCGGCGTCGCTTTGTTCGCGTCCCAGTTGTAGCGGTCGTACACACGGGTCTGGTCGCGAACCGCGGTCCTGGGCCAGCCGTCCGGGCCGGGGACGACCTCCACCTGGTCGACCGTGTTGGAGTGGAAGGATCCGACCGCGTGGTACCAGTCCAGGTCCTTCTCCGCTGTCCAGCCCTGCCAGCCGGTCTGCCGGTCTGCCGGTCTACCGGTCTACCGGTCTACCGGTCTACCGGTCTACCGGTCTACCGGTCTACCGGTCTACCGGTCTACCGGTCTACCGGTCTACCGGACCAGCTTCCCAGGCTTCCCGGTGCGCTCGTACTCGGCGAGGGCCCGTGCCTCCCAGTTGGGAACGTTCTCCGCGAGCTGTGTCTCCGCGTTGCGATTCACGTCCGGGAGGTTCCCCATCAGCGCGTCCACGTCGACGTCAAGCGGTTCCCCGGTGTTGGAGAGGTAGTGCGGCACGTGCTTGGCCGATCGAGGGCCGCCGAGGAGCGCGGGGGAACCCAAGCGGCGCGGTCAGGGAGCGCAGGGCTGCTCGGCGAGCCGGATCCAGGGCTGCTCGGGGCCAAGGGCCGCGGCCAGTCTCCGCTGCGAGGCGAATCCCACAGCCGTGCGGTGGCCGAGGGACGTACGGAACAGTCGGGCCGCGCAGGCGGCATGTCCCGGCCTGACACTCCAGCCGTAGATCGTGATCTCGATGGTGAGGGGCGCCGAGGAGACAGGTGGTCAGTGTCGACCATCTGGACGAGATCGACCACGCTACCGAGGGTGTCCCTTCCTTCTCCGCCTACCCGACTACTCAAGTCTACCGAGACGGAGGGCGTCCCTTAACGCGCTGAGCTTCTCGGTCGTCGCCGGGGTCCGCTCCTTCGCCTGTCCAGCGAGTCGGAGGGCATCCTCAATCTCGTCGAGTTTCGCGTAGGACAGGGCGCCGGCCCGCTCGACCAGGTCGTCCCGGGACACAGTGGTCAGCCACGTGCACGGGGTGAAGCCCGGACACGGGAACGCGAACCGCAGCACGCCTTCAAAGGGCAGTCCTTCCATGGCGCCTACGGCCACTTCGACGCCCAGACCGCTGATGTCGACGCCCGCCGGAGCCACGACCTGCATCACCCGGATCCCAGACGCGTCGCCTTCCGACAGCAGTACGACCGGCCGCCGCTCGTCGAACTCGACCCACCAGACTTCGCCACGTTGCACTTGTCCTCCTGACACAGGACCGCATGCGGACGCTGCGCGACTCTGACGCGCTGGGGAGACGGGTGCTGCCACGTTGATCATCGGTGTGGTGAAGACAAACGATCACGTGGTCGCAGATCACAGCGTAGACCCTGCCCGCTGGCAG
Organism: Streptomyces sp. NPDC056628; assembly: GCF_042792555.1. Classification (NCBI taxonomy): domain Bacteria; kingdom Bacillati; phylum Actinomycetota; class Actinomycetes; order Kitasatosporales; family Streptomycetaceae; genus Streptomyces; species Streptomyces sp. NPDC056628. The sequence continues at coordinate 1,617 of NZ_JBHTWG010000039.1, read as the reverse complement.
GCGGCGTTCGATGGTTTGCTGAGCCGGATAGCCGGGCGGTTCGCGCGGATCGAACCCCGCCTCCGGGCCAAGCGCTTGGTGCTGGGTCCGCTCTCGGACCTGCCGCGCAAGAACTGCTGGACGATCGCAGAGCGGGCCGGGGGAGTCCACCCCCGCATGGCATCCAGCATCTGCTGTGCAGGGCCGCCTGGGGTGCCGAGGCCGTCCGCGACGACGTCCGCGTATACGTTGTCGAGCACCTCCACGAAGAGGCCGCAGTGCTGGTCGTCGACGAGACCGGCGACGTGAAGAAGGGCACACGCACCGTCGGGGTCCAGCGCCAATACACCGGCACCGCCAGGCGGATCGAGAACCCCCAGGTCGCCGTCCACCTCGTCTACCCCGTCGGGCACGGGCACGCGGCGGTGGACCGAGAGCCGCACATCCCGCGCTCCTGGACCTGCGATACGGACCGCTGCCGGGCCGCGGGGCTCAGCGAGGACACCGTCTTCGCGACCAAGCCGGAACTGGCCCGGGTGATGATGGAACGGTTCCTGGACAGCGCGTCGGCTGGGTCACGGGTGACGAGGTCTACGGCGGCAACCCGAAACTGCGAGCCGCGCTGGAAAAACGCGGCATCGGCTACGTCCTCGCAGCGGCCTGCTCAGCCCAAATGACCACCGGCGCCGTCACGTTCCGCGCCGATGCGCTGGTGAAGTAGGTGCCGAAGCGGGCCTGGCAGAAGCTCCCGGCCGGACGGGGCGCGAAGGGACAGCGGTTCTACGACTGGGCCGTCATCGACCTCGTCGCGGCGGCACCGGGCCACCACCAGTTGCTGATCCGTCGCAACCACACCACCGGTGAACTCGCCTCTTACCGCTGTCACTCCACCACGTCGGCTTCCCTGGCCACCCTGAGCACCGTAGTCGGTCGCCCCCAGCCAAAAGCTGAGGGGTTCATCGGTCGCGGGGAGTAGGTCCTGCGCCTCAGGCACGCTTCGCCCCTGCTGGCTAGGGTCGGTCCGCATGGAGACCACGGGAATCGTTCGCCGCCAGACGGCGGAGCGTGTGCGCGACGCTCTGGAGCGGCTCGTTACCGAGCGGGATGTATGGGTGTCGACGGCTCACCCCGATCACGGGCCGCACCAGGTGCCACTGTGGTTCTTGTGGGATGGACGGGCAGTGTGGATGTGCACCAGCGCCACTTCCGTGACTGCGCGGAACGTCCGCAAAGAGCCGCGCGTACGCCTGGCGCTACCGGACACCCTCGACGTGGTGCTCCTCCAGGGGGAGGCGGAGTGCTTCCCGGACCGGGAGGTGCCCGAAAGTGCAGCGGAGGCCTTCGCCGACAAGTTCGGGTGGGATCCACGCGTGGAAGCGGGTTCCTTTTTGTACGTACGCGTGGCCCCGAGAACTGTGCGCGCTTGGCGCGGTGAGCCGGAACTACGCGGGAGAGTCATCATGCGCGACGGAATGTGGCTGGAATAACAGCCGTCCCTCGCCGACTCGCCCTCTCGGATCACGATCTACAGCTGGAGTACTAGTACTCCAGCAGGATTTCGCTGCCTGACCAGGTCTTTCCGCCGGGTGGCGGGAGTGTAGCGGGACTTCGATCGTGCGGGGGCGGTCTCATGGAGAC
>NZ_JBHTWG010000038.1:26543-65501 GCF_042792555.1 Streptomyces sp. NPDC056628 | reverse complement strand
GAGGCGCTGGCGGAGTGGATGGGGCAGCCCGCCTACTACACGGAGTACGGCGGCGGCCCCCCCGGGCGGGGGGGGCCCCCCCACCCCCTTTTTTCCCCCCCGGCGGGGGGGCCCCCCGGGCGGCGGGGGGGGGGCCCCCGACGGGACGGTCCGCCCGGGGACGCGGGTCAACCGCCGACCGTGAGCTCACGGGCGAAGCGGCGGACGGCGCCCGTGAAGGCGTCCGGGTCGTCGAAGTTCGCGAGATGCCGCGCCCGGGGGATCAGCTCGACCCGGGCCTGCGGATGCGCGCGGGCGAAGTCGGCCTCGCCGGCCCGGAACAGCGGGTCCTTCTCGCCGTTCAGGATCAGCACGGGAGCCTTCACGTGACGCATCGCGTCCGCGTCGAAACGCCCCAGCACCTCAGCCCAGGCCACGGGCAGCGTGTGGAAGGCGTAGCCGGACCGGATGGTCTCCGCCACGACCTCCGGCGGGTAGAGCCGCCGCAGCAACCGGTCGTTCCACCGGGTCAGCCGATCCTCCGGTATCCGGGGAACCAGCCGGGTGACCCACCGGTACGGCGCCGTCCACGGCCCTCGCGTGGGGGCGCTGGCGCCCGCGAGGACCAGCCCCCGCAGCAGCTCCGGACGGCAGCGGGCGAACTCCAGCGCGGCGTATCCGCCCAGCGAGTGCCCGACGACCAGAGCCGGTCCGCCGTCGAGCGAGTCGATGGCAGAGGCGATGACCTCCGTCGCGCTGCTCAGGCTCCACGGCTGGTCCGAACGCGTCCCGTGACCGGGCAGATCGACGGCAGCCACCGGGAACTCGCCGCGAAGAGCGGCGAGTTGTGCGCTCCACTGTCCCGCGCTGAAGCGTGTGCCGTGGACGAAGACGATGGGCACCGCGTCCTTCGCCGTCACCAGATCCCACCCCCTCCACGTATCCCTCTGGCGCAACTCGGGCTCATGGTAGGACCGTCGGCGAGCTGCGCGGGAGATTCCCGGACTCCCCGCGAGCCGGCTGGAACTGGCGGCGCTGCTCATTCTCCTGTCCCTGTCGGCCGCGGTGTACGTGTGGGCCGGCCCGTCCGCACCGAACACACCGACCGCCGTCAGCGGTGTGGCGTCGGGGCTGTTCGCCACCTGGCGGTCGCAGCCCCGCCCGCCGGGTCGCCGAAGCCGGTCGGCTCCACAGGTGACGGCGACGGCGGGCCGTGCGGTGCTCCCTCGGGGGTCGGCCGGACCGCCCTGACACACGCGAGTGCACCCGGCCGTGGGAGGCCGGGTGCACTCAGGTGAGTCGGGTCGCAGCGTGGACGGGGGACTTCAGCTCACGGACCGCGCCGATGATCAGCGGTAGTGGTGGTACCGGCCGTGGTGGTGCTCGCCTCCGTGGTGGTCCTCGCCTCCGTGACGGTGCTTGTCTTCGTAACGGTGCTCGCCTCCGTGACGGTGCTCGCCTTCGTGACGGTAGTAGCCCCACGACTCGGTGTCGACGCGGCGCCCGTAGTCGTTGCGGAGGGTGGCGGTGTCGGAACGGTTGTCCCAGACGTAGTGGCGGAGGTCCTGGAAGAGGTCGGTGCGGGTGTCACGGCCGATGCCCGTGTGGATCCGGACGGTGGAGCGGCCCTCGAGGCGGAAGTAGTCGAAGGTGTAGGTCTCACCGTCCCGGTTCCGCAGGGTCCAGCCGTCGAGGTTGACGGTGCGGCGGGTGGTGTTGGTGATCTCCACCCACTCGCGGTTCAGGGAACGGTTGGAGTAGTTGTCACGGCCGGGTGAGTCGTACTGGACCGCCGTGATCTCCACCTGCCCCCGCTGGTGGCGGGAGTGGTCGGCGGCGGAGGCCGGCAGCGTGATCGCCGAGACGAGCGCGCCGGTGGCGAGCGAGGCCGCGGCGACGCGGCGCACGGTGACGTAGGCGGGGGTGCGGGTGGAGGTGGACAAAGGGTCTCCTTGTGGTGCGGACACCGTCCCCCGGGACGCCTGGGTGGCTGCCCGGGGAGCGGTGCGGTGTGCGATGGCGACCGGTTGGCCGCGGACGCCATTTGTCCACGCCGTGAGAGAAGGAACGCGAAAGCAGTGCCCGTTGTTACCGTTTGTGGATATTTCTATGACTCTCGACTGCAATAGTCACCTATAGGCGCTTGTGTGACGCAGGTGCGGTGTGAAGGGTGAAATGCCCCTGTGACCTGGGAGGGGATGTTTCGGGAGGAACTGGGACGTCGCCGGGCTGAGTGATCTTCACCCGAAAGTGAGTAACAAATCGTCCGGCGCCGGGGGATGGGCCGGTGGTCCCGCGTGACCGGCCGTTGTCGGTGGCGGCTGCGACGCTGGTGCCATGAACGGCGATGAGCAACTGCTGCGGGGCCGGGTCTACGGCCACGACCACGACGACCCCCACCCGTGCGCCCTGCCCCACCGCACCTACGCGGCGCTGATAGGCGGGCCGTTGGACGGTTTGCTGCTGGACATCACCGGGTGGCGTGCCGACGAGATCGACGGGGGTGTGGCGCTGCCGACGGAGCTGGGCCGGTTCCCGGGCGGCCGGGCTCTCTATGACGTACGTCCGGGGGAGACCCGCGGGCCGGGCCCGGGCGTGGCCTGCCGCCTCTACCACTCGGGGGACACACCGTGAGGGGGTGACCCGCGGGCCGACGGACTCGGTGACTTGGCGCGAAGGGGCCCTTGAAGCAGTCGAGGGCCCCACCTGCGGCATCGGTTCAGCTCGCGCAGCAGCATCCGGCGGCGCTCTTCGCCTCGGCGACGCCGACGGCCGGGTCGTCCGCATCCTCGGCCGGGGCGCAACAGGCGCGCCGACGCCACAGCAGGAGCTGTCCGCCGCGTGTGCCGCCCGGGTGTCCCAACCGGCCGTGGCCGCGGGCTTCGTGGCGCGGACGACAGCGGAGTGCATGCCGTCGGCGACGCGTGTGCCGGGACCATCTCGACGCCGGTGAAACAGAGGTTGATCACGCAGTTGGAGATCACCACGTCGATGGTGTTCGCCGGCGGCGGGATCGCCTCGACTGTGCCCTTGAGGAACTCGACGTTCGTGGCGGCCGCCTTCCCGGCGTTCGCCACGGCCAGGGCTGACGGCCCGTACCTCGAACGGCGGAACCGGCGGGGTGGGGGAACGGGTGTCCGGCCCGACCCGTTGCACGGGCATGGAGACGAAGAAGCGGGCGGGATATCAGGGCACCGGACCTGGTGCGATCACGCCGGACGGCTGCGCGGTCGAGTTGTACGCGCGCCTGCCGGTCGGGTCGGAACCGGACATCGTCGCCGCGGCCGTGCCACCGGGCGCGCGCATCCTGGAGCTGGGGTGTGGTGTGGGGCGCGTGACCCACTCCCTCCTGGACCGGGGCTTCGCGGTGACGGCCGTCGACGAGTCCCAGGAGATGCTGGACCGCGTCCGCGGGGCACGCACGATATGCAGCCCGATCGAGGACCTCGACCTGGGTGATTCGTTCGACGTGGTGATGCTCGGATCGTTCCTCGTGCACGCGGGGGATGCCGAGGTACGGCGAGGGCTGCTGCGCGCCTGTGTCCGGCACCTCGCACCGGGCGGCTGCGTGCTGATTCAGCGAGAGGGCGAGGGCTGGCACGCGAACCTGCCGCGCGAGCGGGTCGACCCCAGTGGCTTCACGGTACGGGTGGTGTCGGCGGAGCCGACGGGCGACGGGGCGAACTCGGTGTTCGTGGAGTACGAGTTCCCGGACGCCACCTGGACCCAGACGTTTCTCTCCCGGCCGCTGACGAAGAAACAGTTCGAGGGCGCTCTCGCGGAGGCGGGCCTGACGGTGGAGACGTACCTGACGGAGGACGGCACCTGGGTGCGGTCACGTCTGGCGGCCTAGCCGGGGGAGCCGGGCTACGGCTGTGCGGGTCCCTGCCGGTGGAGGTGGGCCAGCGCCCCGTCGCTCACGGGGTAGGGGCGTTCATCAGGAAGGAGCTCCCGTGCGGTGTCGAGGTCCCCGTCTCGCACATGCCCGTGGACGAGGTGGGCCAGCGGCGTGACGTCGGCTATGGAGACGATCCATTCGTCGGCGTAGCGATGTGCGGCCTCGCCGGCGAGACCGAGCTGCAGGGAACGGTGCGGCAGCGGCTGGAGGCGCAGGTCGCGCTCGGGATCCCACTGCACCCGGGCGGGAGCCTGCCTCAACTGGCGCTTCCACGCGGCGCGGTCGGTGTGAAGGCCACGCTCGTAGTGGGACAGGCAGGCGTGCCGCAGCGCCCACTCGAATCCCTCCCGAGTGATCTCGACGGCGAGAACGGTCTCCTGGCCTTCCTTGGTGCCCCATCCGCAGCGGTACATCATCCAGAGGAACGACGGCTTGATCCACGTCATCCGGTCCCGCTGCCACCGACCGGAGAAACGCCCGTCCCGGGCGGCCGGCAGACCGATCTCGCGGGAGTAGGCCTGGTAGACGGTGATCGTTCGATCCGTGTGCAGGGCGCGGATCCGATGTCTGGGTTCTGTCATCGGACCAGGGTGATCACTCGTCCCCGCGAACGCCAACGAATTACCGCGCTGGAAGGCCGTCGGGCCGGCAGCGCCGCCGTGACTTCCCGCGGTGGCGGCGAAGCCTCGGCAGAGACCCCCGTGGCCTCTTCGACGACGCCGGACAGACCATGAGGTGCGTCACGGGCACGGTTGACGTCGGCGGGGGTGGCTCTAACTCGATGATGCGGAGCCGCGCGGCAGGACGGCAGTGGCCGCAGCCCTCCAGTCCTGTCGCGAGCAGCCGGCGCGCCTCGTCCCGGCTCACGGCCCGGCGCCGTTGTCCCGCCATGTGACAGTCGCCCGCGTGGACCTGGACGGGGGACCGGTCGGCACCGATGCCGAGTTCGACGATCCACTCCGGGGGCCGGGGGCGGCGCCGTCGGCCGTTCTCCTCCTCGGCCTCCCGCCGCTGCAGGGCCGCGATCTTGGCGTCGATGCGCTGGACCCACAGGGCGTGCCAGACGCGAAGGGTGCGCAGTCGGTCCAGGTCGGGCGGCAGGTCATCGAACACATTTTTGATTCTATGCTCAAGATCCACGGTGTGCGCCCTCGCGTGTTCGATTCTTTGTTCGATACCGTGGAGGGGTGAGTGCGGGAGGTGGGACATGACGACGGACGGACCGGCGCGCAAGATCTCGACGGTGATGCACGTGCGGTGCCCGGACCGGCTGGGGGAGGAGACCTACCGGCGGGTGCTGGAGGAACTGTCGGAGCTGTCCCCGGTCGTGCAGGCCCTGCCACCCTCCGCGGCCCTGGTGGAACTGCGGGGCGCCCTGCGCTACCACGGCACCGACACGCGCCGTCTGGGCGAGGTCCTGCGGGTACGCACCCTCTCCCGGCTGGGCGTCGACGTCCGCATCGGCATCGGACCGTCGATCACGGTCGCGGCCACCGCCTCCGCACAGGTCCCCGCGCCGGGCGGAGTCCTGGCCGTCCACCCCGACGAGGTCACCGCCTGGCTCGGCTCGCTGCCGGTCGACGCGTTGCACGGCATCGGCCCCCGGCAGGCGGAGGCGCTGCGCGCGTACGGCATCCACAGTGTGGGTCTGCTCGCCGCCGTCCCGCCCGCCACCGTGCAGCGACTGCTCGGGGGCCGCGCGGGCCGTACGGCGGTCGACCGGGCGCACGGCATCGACCCGCGACCCGTCGTCCCGCGCGGGCTGCCCCCGACGGCGTCCGTCCGGCACACGTTCGACCGGCACGCCCTGGACGGCGCCGCCGTCCGCGCCGCTCTCCTCGACCTGGTCGTCCGGCTCGGCCTGCTCCTGCGCCGCAGGGGCCAGGCCACCCGCGCGCTCACCCTGAAACTGACATTCGCCGGAGGCGGCGGCTGGGAGAGGACCCGCCGCCTCCCGGAGGTCTCCGCGCACGACGAGGACCTGCGGACGGTGGCCTACCAGCTGATGGACGCCGCCGGTCTCCAACGCGGCCGCCTCACCGCACTGACCCTCAAGGGCACGGATCTCGTCGGCGCCGACCAGGTCGCCCAGCAGATCAGCCTGGACGACGCCCGCGAGGCGCGGCTGGTCGCGGAGGACGCCGTCGACCGCGTCCGGGACAAGTTCGGCCCCGGCGTCATCGGACCGGCCGCGGTCTTCCGGCGCGCTTCCTGACGCGGTGAGGCGCGTTCCGGCGAGCCCGTTGACGCTGAAGAAGCGCACGCGGACTCGTCCGTGGACCGCGCCGGCCGCGACGTAGCCGAGTGGCCTGACGGGCCGCCTCAGGTCGAACGCGATGGTGGCCATGCACCCGCCGGGGCCGAGCAGGTGCCCGGAAGGTCCGTGTCCGGGACCCCAGGACAGCCGTACGCCCACCCCGGCGGCCGTCACGGCGGCGCCGGGGTGGGCGTGGGGATCGGGCTCTATCCGAGCGTCAGCGCGTAGATCTGCACGCGCGGATCGTTCGGCAGGCCCACGGAACGCACCGTCTTGGCGCCGTCCAGCTTCGCGGACGTCCCGAAGAGGCGGACCGGCGGGCCGTCGACGCCCTGGCCGTGCTTGATGCGGTGGGGCATCTCCAGGACGACGGTGCTGCCCTGCGGGGTCGATCCCGCCCAGTCGCCGACGGTCACCGGCACCTCGGCGGTGCTTCCGTCGGTGTAGCGGACGGTGAGGGCCGTGGACACCGGGCCGTGGTGGGACGCGGCGACCAGGCGCAGGGTGCCGTACGAACCGGCCGGGAGCAGCATGGCCTGGCCGCGGGTCTCCACGAAGTTCGCGGCCGTCCCCGACGGGTCGGGAGCGTCATAGGTGACCCCGTCCCAGACGACCGGGCCGGCCTTCGGCAGCAGGCCGGCGTCGTAGCTCCAGCCCGCTCCGTCGAAGTCGCCCTCGTCGGGGGCGGCGACGGTCGCGGTGCCGTCGTGGTTCGCCTCCTTGCCGAGATCGACGGCGCACACGTCGCCGGCGCCCGACGCGCAGTTCGCCGCCGCGCGGACCTCGACGGTCGCCGTGCGCTCCACGGCTTTCACACCCTTCGCGGCCGCTGTGATCCGCACGGAGTACGTGCCCGGCGCGGTGCCGGCGGGCACGCCCACGTCCACCGTCGCCGTGCGTTGCACCGGAAGCCGGTGCGAGGCGAGCGGGAAGGACGGGGACGTCTTGACGGTCCAGCCCTTCGGGGCCTTCGCGTCGACGGTCACGCGCAGGGTGCCGGGGGACTGGCCCAGCACGTCCAGCGGGAGACGGACGCTCTGCGCGCGCTCCGCCGTCGGCACCACGTCGGCGCTGGTGCGCAGTGAGGCGTCGAGGTGCCGGCGGGAGTCGGCCGCCGCACGGTTCACGGACGGCGGCTCGGACGCCTTGGCCGTGCCCCACGCCGACGGCTTGCCGGTCATGGTGAAGGACAGGTCGCCGCCCTGGGCGACCGCGTCCCAGTCCAGCCAGGTGGCCCGCAGGTTCTTCCCATCGAAGGTCGCCCGCTCGACGTAGCGCCGGCTGTCGCTCGCGCCCGGCGCCTCGACGGTCAGCGTGCCGCCCTGGCTCCCGCCGTACGCGCCGATGCGGATGACCGCCGACGGGAACTGCGGGCTGGACACCGCGAGGAAGTCGCCGCCGTTCGTCGTCGGGTACAGGCCCAGCGAGGAGAAGACGTACCAGGCGGACATCGTGCCCAGGTCGTCGTTGCCGGTCATGCCGTCGGGCCCGTCGGTGAAGAGCGTCATCGCGGCACGGACGACGGTGGCCGTCTTCGCGGGCGCGCCCGCCCACAGGTACATGTACGGGGAGTGCAGGTCGGGCTCGTTGTTCGGGTTGTAGGTCGGCTTGCCGTAGTAGTCGTACGGCGCCGAGATCCAGTCCTCGCGGGCGGTCCTCGCCGGGTCCGCGAGCAGCTTGTCGTAGGCGAAGAAGGCGTCGAGCCGCTTCTCGGCGGCCTTCCTGCCGCCCATCAGGGACACCAGCCCGGCCGGGTCCTGGGGCACCAGCCACTGATACTGGTAGGCGCCGCCCTCGTGGAACTGGTGGCCCGCCTCGACCGGGTCGTAGGGCGTCAGCCAGGTGCCGTCCTTGGTGCGCGGCCGGAACTGCCCGGTGGAGGAGTCCCACAGGTTGCGGTACCACTGGCCGCGGGCCGCGAACATCCGGGCGTCCGCGGTGTGTCCGAGGGCCTTGGCCATCAGGGCCAGCGAGGCGTCCGCGGCCGCGTACTCCAGGGTCGCCGACGCGGGATGGACGCAGTCGTTGTCACCGCCCTTGTCGGCGCAGTCCTTCCCGAGCTCCAGCCCGCTCGGGACGTAGCCGCGCTCCTGGTAGGCGGCCACGCCCGCACGGCCGTTGTAGGGGGAGTCGTCGGGCGGCGTGCTCGTCGCGTTCTTCCGCAGGAGCGCGTACGCCTCCTTCTCGTAGCCCTTCAGCAGGCCCTTGGACCACGCCTCGACCAGGAACGGGGTGACCGGGTCGCCGGTCATGATGTTGGTCTCGCTGTTGGCGAGCGACCAGCGGGGCAGCCAGCCGCCGTCCCGCCCGATCGCGACGACCGACAGGGCCACGTCCCGCGCGACCTTCGGCTGCAGCATCTGCAGCAACTGGTTCTGCGGCCGGTGCGTGTCCCACAGCGACAGGTTCTGGTACGGCGTGAAGTCCGACGCGGTATGCGTCTTGCCGTCGAAGCTGGCGTACCGGCCGTCGACGTCCCCGGCGAGGTTCGGGTGCAGTTGGGCGTGGTAGAGCGCGCTGTAGAAGGCTCGTTGACGCTCTGCCGGGCCGCCGGTGACCCGGACCGTCTCCAACTGCCGCTCCCAGGTGGCCTGCAGCGCCGCCCGGGTGGCGTCGAAGTCGTAGGAGTCGCCCGTCTCGGCCTTGAGGTTCTTGCGGGCCCCCTCGATGCCGGTGTACGACAGCCCGACCTTGACGACGACGTCCCGGTCGGCGCCGGCGTCGAAGGTCACCCAGGCGCCGTTGCCGCCCTCCCCGGCGGCGTCGCGCTCACCGGGGGCCGGGGTGCTGCCGCGCCAGGTGCCGTGCGAGGCGAACGGCCGGTCGAAGGTCGCGGTGAAGTAGACGGTGTGCCGGTCCTTGCCCGCGCAGAAGTTGCCCGCCTCGACACGCCCTTCGACGGTGCGGTCGCCGACGACGTGGACCTCCGAGCCGTACACCCGCTGGTTGGCCTTGCCCGTGTTGAACAGGACGTTGGCGCGGCCGGTCGATGGGAAGGTGTACCGCTGCCAGCCCGTGCGGGCCGTGGCGGTCAGCTCGGCGTCGATGCCGTACGTCTTCAACCCGACGCGGTAGTAGCCCGGTTCGGCGTCCTCGTCGTCGTGCGCGTACGTCGAGCGATAGGCGTCGGCGTCCACGCGGTCGACGGCTCCGGTCGTCGGCATCAGGGGCAGCTCGCCCATGACGGAGCAGCCGACACCGGAGAGATGGGTCTGGCTGAAGCCGTAGATCTTGTCCTGCTGGTAGTCGTAGCCGCCCTGGCCGCCGGTGTCCGGGCTGACCTGGACCATGCCGAAGGGGGCGCTCGCGCCGGGGAAGGTGTTGCCGAAGTTCTGGGTGCCGATGAACGGGTTGACGAGCGAGGTCAGCCGGCCGGTGTCCGCTCCGTCCTGGGCGACGGCCGGCGCCGGGCTCAGGGCGGCGCCGGTGACGAGCAGCGCGGCGAGCACCGTCGACGCGCGCTCACGTAGTCGATGGTGCAGAGGTCTGTGCATGGGAGCGGTCTCCTGTTCCTCGGCCACGTCCGTCACGTCGAAGTCACCTCTCGTTGCGCGCGCTTGACCGGCGACCAGTGGCACCCGACTCGATCGGTGGGGACTAGATCACGCTTCTGACATCGTTGTCAATGGTTCTGACAGAGATGATGACGAGCGGGATCGGGGCGCGTGTTCGCGTCCGTCAGGCGCCGACCGTGAGACCGTCCAGGGTGAGGTCGAGCAGGCGCTCCGCCTGCTCCCGGTGGTCCGCGCCCGCCGAGGTGTAGGCGATGCCTTCGAGGGCGGCGGCCACGTCGGACGGCCGGATGTCGCCGCGGATCGCCCCCGCGGCCGTGCAGGCCTCCATGAGGGAGGCGATGGCGGCCTGGATCAACTCGCGGCTGTGGCCGTACGGGTTGGCGTCGGTGGCGGCGATCGAGCGCAGCGCGTCGATCATGCCGTACTTGGCGGTGACGTAGTCGAGGAAGAGGCGCGTCCACGCGTGCAGCGCGTCCATGGGCGCCTTCTCGGCGAGCAACGCGGGCGCCGCGTCGCAGAGTTGTGCCACCTCGTTGCGGTAGACGGCCTCGATCAGGGCCTCGCGGGTGGGGAAGTGGCGGTACAGCGTCGCGCTGCCCACCCCCGCCTCCTTCGCGATGCGTTCCAGGTGGGCGTCCAGTCCCTCCGTGGTGAACGCGCGCACGGCGGCGGTGAGGATCTTCTCCCTGTTGCGCTGGGCGTCCGCCCGCAGCGGCCTCCGCGCTCCGTCGCTCATCAGCGTTCGTCCTCCCTTTCGCGAGCCCTCACTTGTTAAACGGGGGCGTCCCCGCTTAGCCTGGATGAACCGGAGGCGCCCCCGGTTCACTGTAGGTCACATGGCGTGACCTGCGCACACCCGCGAAAGGACGCTGATCATGTCGGGTATCGAGGGCAAAGTCGTCGCCATCACCGGAGCCAGCAGCGGTATCGGGGAGGCGACCGCGGCCCACCTCGCCGAGCGGGGCGCCCGGCTGGTGCTCGGAGCACGGCGCGAGGACCGGCTGAACGCCGTCGTGGACGGCATCACGGCGAAGGGCGGCACCGCCGTCGGTGTCGTCGTCGACGTCACGCGCCGCGAGGACCTCCGCCGCCTCACGGACACGGCTGTCGAGCGGTACGGCCGTCTCGACGTGCTCGTCTCCAACGCCGGGACGATGGCCGTCTCCCCGTTCGACGACCTGCGCCAGGACGACTGGGACTCCATGGTCGCCACCCACATCACCGGCCTGCTCAACGGCGTCGGGGCGGCCCTGCCCGTCTTCCGCCGGCAGCGCGCCGGCCAGTTCGTCAACGTCGGCTCCACGGCGGCGCATGTCGTCACCAGCCCGCTGGCCGTCTACGCGGCCACCAAGACGGCGGTGAAGGTGCTCACCGAGGGCCTGCGGCAGGAGTCGGGACCCGACCTTCGGGTCACCCTCGTCTCGCCCGGCTTCACCCACACCGAGGGTGTCGGCAAGGGGGGCGCCCCCGAGGTCGCGGCCGCCCTGGTCAAGCAGCGCGACGAGATCGCCATGCCCCCGTCGGCCGTCGCCTCGGCCATCGGGTACGCCATCGAGCAGCCCGAGGGCGTCGACGTCGGCGAGATCGTCGTCCGGCCGACCGCGCAGGCCTGATCACGCCTACCGGGGGCTCACCAGGGGAGTTCGCCCGACCGGTCGATGAACCGTCCCGTCGGGCCGTCCGCGCCGATCGTCGCGAGGGCCACGATGGACTCGGCGCCCTCGGCCACCGTGTGCCCGACACCGCCGGTGAAGTCGGTGGCGGTCTGGCCGGGGTCGGCCGCGTTGACCCGGATGTCCTTGAGTTCCTTGGCGTACTGCGTGGTGAGCATGGTGACCGCGGCCTTCGACGCGCTGTAGAGCGGCAGGGCGTACCGCGACTCGACCCGGTCCGGGTCCTGGGTGAGGCCGAAGGAGCCCATGCCGCTGGACACGTTGACGATGACGGGGTTCGGCGAAGTGCGCAGCAGCGGCAGGAACGCGTGGGTGACCCGGACGATCCCGACGACGTTGACCTCCAGCACTTCCCTCACGTCCGCCGCCGTGTACTCCTCGACGGGCCCCAACCGGCCGAGGACCCCGGCGTTGTTGATCAGGACGTCGATCCCGCCCTCGTGCGCGGCGACGTCGGCGACGGCGGCGTCCACCGAGGCGTCGTCCGTGACGTCGATCTGGATGAACCGTGCGCCGACCGACGCGGCGGCGGCCCGGCCGCGCTCCGGGTCCCGGGCGCCGATCAGGACTGTGTGTCCCGCCTCGACGAGACGGCGGGCGGTCTCCAGACCGAGGGACTTGTTGGCTCCGGTGATGAACGTCGTGGGCATGCTGGTTCCTCCGCTTCGGGCCGGCACGGTGGTGCCGGGGTCACGGAGTCGATCCTGCGCTTCCGGGAGCGCAGGGCGGGAGCCACGGCTCTTCCTGGTACAGCGCGTACCACCCTCGCCGCCCGCCGTACGGCAGTCCTCACTTCACGTCGTCCAGCCGGGGCACGATCCCGGGCAGGTCGCTGAGCACGGCCGCCACACCCGCCCTGACGGCAGCGGCGCGGCGCGCACCGGTGAACGAGCGGGCGTCGTATGGGGAGGACATGCCGAGCCCTTCGCCGCGGAAGGACGCGCCGGTCGCGTCGGCGGCCGTCACGTTCTCCGTCGGCTCGGCCAACTCCGCGCCGTCGACCAGGAACTGCTGGCCGAGATGGCGGGGGCTGGGCGCGGCGAGCGGGTCCACAGGTCGTTGCCCGCGGTGACGACGAGGTCAGGGCCCATGGCCATGGCCCGTGTGAGGGCGACCCTCGGCCTGCTCCTCCTCGCGGTCGCCGTGACTCCGATCCTCCTACGCCGGGCACGCGCGCGGCGCAAGGCACGCGAAGCCACCCGCGTACGGGAGGCCGTGGAGCGGGCGCTGCAGGGGGTGCGGGGCGCCCGGACCTTCACTCCAGAGCGGCGGACATGTTCTGCAGGCCCACCGCGCCGAGGAGGTCGAGCTTGCTCCGGGCGTCGGTGCCCGGCTGCGGGGTGAACACCACGAGACGGAGGTGGTCCTCCATGGTCAGGACGTTGGAGAGCAGGGCGATGTCCCCGACCTCCGGATGGTCCACCCTCTTGTGCGCGCTCTCGTGTCCGCCGACCGCCCCGCGACTCCACAGTTCGCGGAACCGCGCACTGCGGCCGAGCCTCGCGACCAGCGCCTCCACGTCCGGGTCGTCGGGGTACCGGCTGGTCGTGGCACGCAGGTCGGCGATCAGGGATGCCTCGAACGCCTCCCGTTCGGACGGCGACTGCCGTACCCGCGGCAGCTCCGCCAGGAACTGCGATACCAGCACATTGCTGTCCTCGGCGTCGCCCACCGCGCTTTCCCCGAAAGTGGCCGCGAACAGCGGGTTCCAGTACAGGAGTTGCCAGATGGCGTCGTAGACCGCCACCGGTTGGGCGGTGAGCTGGTCCATGATCCGGTACACGCCGGCCGGGATGAGCCGCGGGATGCGGCCGGAATCGGCGGTGTGACCGGCCAGGCGCAGCAGATGCGCGTGCTCGTCGTCGGACAGCCGCAGGGCACGGGCCAGCGCCGAGCACACCTGTGCGGAAGGGGTCGCCACCCGTCCCTGTTCGAGCCGGACGACGTACTCGACGGAGATGCCGGCGATCATGGCCAGCTCGGCGCGCCGCAGTCCCGGCACCCGGCGTCGCGCCCCGTCCGGCAGTCCCACCTCCGCGGGGTCGAGCCGGTCCCGCCACGCCCTCAGCGCGTCACCAAGTCGGTTCATGTCCCCATCTTGCGCCAGACGCCGGGGACGCATGATCGGATCGGACCGCAACGATCGGGCGCGGCCGCAGTGCCCGCTGCCAGGTTTGTCCGTGAAGGGAGACCTCATGATCTCGGCACTCAACCGGCTCGTCGACGAGGTCGAGCGGCGCCTCGGCGAGGAGCTCGACGTCGGCGGACTGGCCGGGGAGCTCGGTACGACCGAGTACCACCTGCGCCGGATGTTCTCGTCGCTCGCCGGCATGCCCCTGTCGGAGTACGTGCGGCGGCGCCGCATGACCGTGGCCGCCGCGGACGTCGTCCGGGGCGACGCCGACCTGCTGGACATCGCCGTCCGGCACGGCTACGGCTCCAGCGAGGCGTTCGGACGCGCGTTCCGGGCGGTCCACGGTGCCGGACCCGGTGAGGTACGCCGTGACGGAGGTCCCCTGCGCACACAACCGCAGCTCAGGTTCCGCCTGACCGTCGAAGGGAGCACCCCCATGGACACCCGTCTCGTCGACCGCCCCGCGTTCCGGCTCGCCGGCCACGCCGCGCGCGTCCCGCTCATCCATCAGGGCGTCAACCCGCACATCCAGCGGCACATCGCCGCTCTGCCGCAGGAGGAGCACGCGCGGCTGAAGGCCCTCAGCGACACCGAACCGGCCGGCCTTCTGCAGGTCAGCCACGACGTCGACCCGAACGGCACGGAGGGCAGCGAGCTGACCTATCTGCACGGTGTCGCGCTCGCCCGTGACACGCCCGTGCCGGACGGACTCGACGTCATCGAGGTGACGGCGGGGCTGTGGGCGGTCTTCCGGACCAGTGGACCGCATCCGCGGGCGCTGCAGACCACCTGGGCGTCGACCGCGACCGAGTGGTTCCCGTCCAACCCGTGGCGGCTGCGGACGGGGCCCTCGATCGTGGCCGTCCTGGACCGCGCGGCCGACTTCAGCACCGCGACCTGCGAGCTGTGGCTGCCCGTCGAGCCCGCCTGACCACCGGCGACGACCGTGTGAACGGCTGAACGGCTGAACGGCTGAACGGCTGAACGGCTGAACGGCTGAACGGCTGAGGCCCCGGACCGGCGGAATCCGTCGGCCCGGCACCTCGGACACGACCTAGGCCTGCCGCTCGCTCCACTGCGTCAGAGAGGTCGCGCCGATCGACGCGTCCGGGCCGGGCAGCAGGTCGGAGTCCTTGAGGGTGGCGCCCCAGTACTGGCCCTGCGGGTCGGTCACCACCGTGCGCGGGTCGCCGTGCACCGCGAGAGCCCGTCGGATGAAGTCCTCCAGGTCGAAGGCTTCCGGCCCGGCGACCTCGACGATCCCGCCGACCGGCGCACCCACCGCGGTGCGGGCCACGGCCGCCGCCACGTCCCCGGAGAACATCGGCTGGATCTTGATGGGGGCGACGGACACCGTGTCGCCCTGGGTGGCCGAGTCCGCCAGCCCCTGGGCGAACTCGAAGAACTGCGTCGCCCGCACGATCGAGAACGGCACCCCGGAATCCCGGATCATCTCCTCCTGCGTCTGCTTGGCACGGAAGTAGCCGGCCTCCTGCAGCCGGTCGGTGCCCACGACGGACAGCGCCACGTGATGGGCCACCCCGGCCTCGCGTTCGGCCTCCAGTTGGTTGGCCGTGGACCGGCGGAAGAAGTCCAGCACGGCATCGTCGGCGAACGACGGGCTGTTCGTGACGTCGACGACGACCGACGCCCCCTTCATGACCTCCGCCAGGCCCTCACCCGTCAGCGTGTCCACCCCGGTGCTGGGCGAGGCGGCCACCGCCTCGTGCCCGTGCCCGGTGAGCTCGGCGACCACCCTGGAGCCGATGAGCCCGGTCCCACCGATCACTACGACCTTCATGGATCTTCCCTTCCGTTCGCGGCACCGTCCGTCTGGTGCGGCACGGCTCCGGCGACGACTGCTTGCACCCCTACTGACCGGACGGCCCTCCCGTCTGTGACAGACCCGCGAGGCGGCCGAGGGAGGCGGCTGATTCCAGCGTGACCCAGCTCAGGCATATCGGCGCGCGCAAGGGGCAACGGATAGAAGCCCTGCCGTTGATCACTCCCGTGATCACCGTCCATCGCCCGGCGGCTCGGCCGGCGGCCCGAGGAGTTCACGTGTCCAGCACCGCGTCCCCATCACCCCGGTCAGGAGCCTCCACGGCTCATCCCGAACATCTCGGGCACGTCATCTTCATCGCGGCCGCGGCCGCGATGGGCGGCTTCCTGTTCGGCTACGACAGCTCTGTGATCAACGGTGCCGTGGAGGCCATCCGGGACCGCTACGACATCGGCTCGGCCGCACTGGCCCAGGTCATCGCGATCGCGCTGATCGGCTGCGCCGTCGGCGCGGCGACCGCGGGCCGGATCGCCGACCGCATCGGGCGTATCCGCTGCATGCAGATCGCCGCCGTGCTGTTCACGCTCAGCGCCGTCGGCTCGGCGCTGCCGTTCGCGCTGTGGGACTTCGCCTTCTGGCGGATCGTGGGCGGCTTCGCGATCGGCATGGCGTCCGTGATCGGCCCGGCCTACATCGCCGAGGTGGCCCCGCCCGCCTACCGCGGGCGTCTCGGCTCCTTCCAGCAGGCCGCGATCGTCGTAGGCATCGCGACGTCCCAGCTGGTCAACTGGGGTCTGCTCAACGCCGCGGGAGGCGACCAGCGCGGCCGGCTGATGGGGCTGGAGGCATGGCAGGTCATGCTCGGCGTCATGGTGGTCCCGGCCGTCCTGTACGGCCTGCTGTCCTTCGCGATCCCCGAGTCGCCCCGCTTCCTGATCTCGGTCGGCAAGCGGGAGCGCGCCCGGCGCATCCTGGCGGAGGTCGAGGGAGAGGACGTCGACTTCGACGCCCGGATCTCCGAGATCGAGGCGGCGATGAGGTCCGAGCACAAGTCGTCGTTCAAGGATCTGCTGGGCGGCTCGTTCCTCTTCAAGCCGATCGTGTGGATCGGCATCGGGCTGTCGGCCTTCCAGCAGTTCGTCGGCATCAACGTGGCCTTCTACTACTCGTCCACGCTGTGGCAGTCGGTCGGCGTCGACCCGGCGGACTCGTTCCTCTACTCGTTCACGACGTCGATCATCAACATCGTCGGCACGGTCATCGCGATCATCTTCGTCGACCGGATCGGCCGCAAACCGCTCGCGCTGATCGGCTCCGTCGGCATGGTCGTCGGCCTCGGCCTGGAGGCGTGGGCGTTCTCCTACGACCTGGTCGACGGCAAGCTGCCCGCCACCCAGGGCTGGGTCGCGCTGATCGCCGCCCATGTGTTCGTGCTGTTCTTCGCCCTGTCGTGGGGCGTGGTCGTGTGGGTCCTCCTGGGCGAGATGTTCCCCAACCGGCTGCGCGCCGCCGCCCTGGGCGTGGCCGCGGCCGCGCAGTGGATCGCCAACTGGGCCATCACCGCGAGCTTCCCGTCCCTGGCCGACTGGAACCTGTCGGCCACCTACCTGATCTACACGGCCTTCGCCGCGCTCTCGATCCCCTTCGTGCTGAAGTTCGTCAAGGAGACCAAGGGCAAGAAACTGGAGGAGATGGGCTGACGGCCCGCGCTCCCCGGCGCCGTCAGGGCACGCGGGCCGTCCACTCGGGCGAGGAGAACTTGTCGCGTACAAGCTCCTGCGCCCGGGCGAGCTCGGCGTCCGTCACCTTGCCGTCGGTGAGGCCGTAGCGGCGCCGGAAGGAGTCGACCATCCCGGCGATGACCTCGTGCCGGGGCAGACCGGTCTGCCGGCGCAGCGGGTCCACCCGCTTCTTCGCGCTCTTCGTGCCCTTGTCCGACATCTTCTCCCGGCCGGTGCGCGGCACTTCGAGCATCTTGTCGGCGTCGATGCCGTAGGCCATGGTCACGTGGCCGCAGGACGGCCCCGGGCCCGCCGTCGGGCCCCACGAGACGCTTCTGCGTGGCGCCGGCGTGATCCCCATCTCGCCGAGCGCCTCCAGCAGCCCCGCCGGGTGCGAGGCGGCACCCGGCAGGGCGCGGCGTTCACGGCACGCGCGCGGTCCACTCCTCGGTCGCGAACTTCGTCCGCACCAGTTCCTCCGCGCGGGCCATCTCTTCCGCCGTGACGTCGCCAGTGGTCAGCCCGTAGCGGTTACGGAAGGAGGCGACCATGTGCTCGATGACCTGCTCCCGCGCGAGGCCCGTCTGCCGGCGGAGCGGGTCGACACGCTTCTTGGCGCTCTTGGTGCCCTTGTCGGAGATCTTCTCCTTGCCGATGCGGAGCACCTCGAGCATCTTGTCGGCGTCGATGTCGTAGGACATCGTCACGTGATGGAGGACGGCTCCAGGACCGCCATCAGGGCCGACCACGCGCTTCTGGGCCGCACCGGCGATCTTGCCGGCCTCGGTGGCGATGTCGTTCAGGGGCTGGTACCAGGCCTTGATGCCCATGTCGCCGAGGGCGCCGAGCACCCAGTCGTCGAGGTAGGCGTAGCTGTCTGCGAAGGAGAGGCCCGAGACCAGGGACTCCGGCACGGACAGGGAGTACGTGATCGTACTCATGGGCTCTACGAACATGGCCCCACCACCGGAAATACGGCGCACCACGGTCATACCGTGCTTCGCGGCCCCTTCGGGGTCCACCTCGTTCCGCAGGGACTGGAAGCTGCCGATCACCACGGAAGGCGAGGCCCACTCCCATACCCGTAGGGTCGGGGCTCGCCGCCCGGCGGCCACCTCGGCGGTGATCACCTCGTCCAGCGCCATGTGCAGGGCCGGTGCCTGCGGCTCCGTGTGCACCAGCCGCCAGTCGTAGTCGCTCCACTCGGTCGCGTGGGCCAGAGCGCGCCGGACGGCGATGCCGACGCCCTCTGCTGTCAGCCCGAACATCACGGTCGACTCCGGCAGCGCCGCCGTGATCCGGGCGGCCAGCCCTGCGGCGTCCGTCGATGAGGGGGAACCCTCAAGGGCTGTGTTGATCGAGAGGATCGCTTCGTCCGGTTCCAGGAAGAAGTCCCCGGCGACTCGCACATTGCGCAGGACACCGTCCTCGACATCCAGATCCACGACGACCAGCTTGCCGCCGGGCACCTTGTACTCGCCATGCACGGCTTCGCTTCCTTCCAGCGCGCTGTACGTACCCTGAGCCTGCCGCTCTGGCATTCGGTCAGATGCGTACATCTTTCGGATTGCACTCCATACTCCAGTGCGGTTCCGTGGTCCATCCAGCAGGTTCGTCGGCGGATCGTCGTCGGTAGTCGCTGTGTCGGGCTGTTGCCTGGTGGCGTCTGCGCCAGATTGACCAGTGCGGCAGCCTGGCAGGGATCACGGTCGGAGGGCCGAAGACGACGGTGAACAGGTGGCGGATTTCCGGGACGGTCAAGGAGGTCGGTCCGCTGTTGCGGGCTGGGGGGTGCGGACCGGTGGACTTCGACGGCGTAGGCGCGGACATCGTCGCGGACGGCGTCGACGTCCCAGCGTGCGCGGCGCGGCAGCCTCTGCATCGGCCCCGGCCGGGCCGGACCAGCCTGCTCGGCCATCTGCCAGCAGTTCTTCCGCTCCGCCTTCGACAACAGCCCGAGTGGCCTCTGACCAAGCTATGAGGTCACACACGCCCGACCGGTGGCGCGCCGAACGGCACCGCCCGAGGTGGCCGACAAATCATCAACAAGGACAGCGTGCGTCGGTCAGACGGAGGGTCAGACCCCTCGGGGTGCCACCGCCATCCTCACAGTCACTCGTGGATGTCAGACCGGGGCAACCGCGCCCGAGTTCTATGGCGTCCTTACCGCCACGCCGGGGCAGCATTTCGTCAGCGGATTCCCGCGGAGGGCTGCCTTTTCCCGTCCTTGGGCAGCATGGGCCGGTGTCGGCGCCCACGATGGGCGGACACGAACGGAACGGGACATGGGCCGCCCGGTGTCCGGGACAACCGCCCGATCCGGTGCCGGGCATGAGGCGGGCGAGGAGCTGCCGGGTGTCGGGGTCGGTGGTGTGGAGCCCTCGGCCGCCCCGGGACAGACCGGGGCGGCCGACGAGTTGCCGGACCTCAGAGCGACGTCATGACGTGCTTGATCCGGGTGTAGTCCTCGAAGCCGTATGCGGAGAGGTCTTTGCCATAGCCGGACTTCTTGAACCCGCCGTGCGGCATCTCGGCGACGAGGGCCATGTGGGTGTTGATCCACACACAGCCGAAGTCGAGGTTCTTCGACATCCGCATCGCCCGCGCGTGGTCCTTGGTCCACACCGAGGAGGCCAGCGCGTAGTCGACGCCGTTGGCGTACCGCACGGCCTGGGCCTCGTCCGTGAAGGACTGGACGGTGATGACCGGGCCGAACACCTCGTTCTGGATGATCTCGTCGTCCTGCCGGAGGCCGGAGACCACGGTCGGGGCGTAGAAGTAGCCCTGCTCGCCGACCCGGTGGCCACCCGCCTCGATCCTGGCGTGTTCGGGAAGGCGCTCGATGAAGCCGCTGACCTGGGCGAGCTGGCCCGCGTTGTTCAGCGGCCCGTAGAGCACGCCCTCGTCGTCCGGCAGTCCGGTCCTGGTATCGGCCGCGGCCTTGGCGAGGGCGGCGACGAATTCGTCGTGGACCGACTCGTGGACCAGGACGCGGGTGGCGGCCGTGCAGTCCTGCCCGGCGTTGAAGAAGCCGCCGATCACCAGGTCCTCGACCGCCTTCGCCAGATCGGCGTCCTCGAAGACCACGGCCGGGGCCTTGCCTCCGAGTTCCAGGTGGACCCGCTTGACGTCTTTCGAGGCGCTCTGGGCGACCTGGATGCCGGCGCGTACCGAACCGGTGATGGACGCCATCGCGGGGGTCGGGTGCTCCACCATCAGGCGGCCGGTCTCACGGTCGCCGCAGACCACGTTGAAGATTCCGCGGGGCAGTGCCAGCTCCTCCAGGACACCGCCGATGATCTCGGCGATCAGAACGGTGGAGGCCGGGGTGGTGTCCGACGGCTTGAGGACCACGGCGTTGCCCGCCGCGAGCGCCGGGGCGAACTTCCACACCGCCATCAGCAGAGGGTAGTTCCATGGCGCGACCTGGGCACACACACCGACCGGCTCGCGGCGGACGACAGAGGTCATTCCCTCCATGTACTCGCCGGCCGAGCGGCCCTCCAGCATGCGCGCCGCGCCCGCGAAGAAGCGGATCTGGTCGATCGCGGGGGCGAGCTCCTCACTGCGGGTGAGGTGGAGCGGCTTGCCGGTGTCCTGGCTCTCCACGGCGACCAGTTCGTCGGCCCGTGCCTCCATCGCGTCGGCGATCTTCAGCAGTACGCGCTGCCGTACGGACGGTGTGGTGTCACGCCAGAGGGGGAACGCCGAGGCCGCGGCCGCCATCGCGGCGTCCACGTCCGAGGTCCCCGAGAGCGGGGACGTCGCGTAGACCTCACCGGTGGTGGGGTCCACCACATCGAGCGTGCGGCCGTCCGAGGCGTCCGCGAACGCACCGTCGATGTAGTTGCGGAAGGTGGTGCTCATGGAACGTATCCCCTGCTCAGGTGGCGGTACGGGCGGACAGGTGCTCGTGGACGGCGACCCAGCGGCCGTCGTCGGCGCGGGTGAAGACGATGGTTTCGCGTTCGTGGACCGTCTCCTCGCCGGTGTGGGTGGCGACCCGGGTCTCGACGTCATGGCTGAAGACGGCCGTGTCGCCGAAGTGCTGGATCAGCTGTGCGGACGAAGTGCAGCCCAGGATCCGGAAGCCGTCCTGTTCCACCCACTGCTGCCACAGCGCCCGGTACTCGGCCGTGGAGCCGAGCCTCTGCGGGGTGGTGTGGAAGACGAAGGTCGCGTCCGGGGCGAAGGCGCCGAAGTAGTCGTCGAGACGGCCCTCGGCGAAGGCGGCGACAAGCGCGTCCGCAGCGGTCCGGACCTCCTGGACGGTGGTGGTGCTCATGCACGGCTCCTGGTCACGGGCGTTCGGCGGTCGAGGCCGGAACGCGAGGCGTTCGGTTGCGTAGGTGACGGCGGGGCCTCACCGGGCCACGGCGGGCTCGGTGACGGTCTCCCCGGTGTCACCGGTGATCGGCGGCACCGGGGCATCCGACGCCCGCACGAATCGGGGCCCGGCCGGTCCGTACACGGCGCGCGGTTCGGGGAACACAGCGAGCAGGGCGAGGTAGAGCACGATGGCGAGGGCGAGGCCGACCGGCAGCGAGATGTCGGTGCCGCCCGCGAGATCGCCGAGCGGGCCGACGAACTGGCCGGGCAGGTTGGTGAAGAGAAGTGCCACGACGGCGGAGACCAGCCAGGTGGACATGCCGCGCCAGTTCCAGCCGTGCGTGAACCAGTAGCGGCCGCCGCGCTGACGGCGGTTGAAGACCTGCAGAGCCTCCGCGTCGTACCAGCCGCGCCGGGTGACATAGCCGAGCGTCATGACGATCATCCACGGCGCGGTGCAGGTGATGATCAGCGTGGCGAAGGTGGAGATGGACTGCGCGAGGTTGAGCGCGAAGCGGCCGGCGAAGATGAACGCGATGGACAGGGCACCGATGAAGAAGGTGGCCTGGACGCGGCTGAAGCGAGTGAAGACGCTGGAGAAGTCGAGCCCCGTGCCGTACAGGGACGTCGTGCCGGTGGAGAGGCCGCCGATCAGGGCGATCAGGCAGAGCGGCAGGAAGTACCAGCCGGGTGAGATCGCGAGCAGTCCGCCCACGTAGTTGGGGGCGGCAGGGTCGACGTACTTCTCGGCCTTCGCCGCGATGATCGACGCGGTGGCCAGACCGAAGAGGAACGGCAGCAGGGTGGCGATCTGGGCGAGGAACGCGGCCCCCATCACCCGGCGGCGCGGCGCCCCGGCCGGGATGTAGCGGGACCAGTCACCGAGGAACGCGCCGAAGGAGACCGGGTTGGAGAGCACGATCAGCGCGGAGCCGATGAACGAAGGCCAGAACAGCGGGTCGGCCGTGGAGGCGAAGGCTCCTGCGTAACCGGGGTCGAAGTCGCCCACGAAGGCGAACGCGCCGAGCACGAAGAGGGCCGACGCCGCCAGCACCGCGATCTTGTTGACCAGCAGCATGAACCGGAATCCGTAGATGCAGACGACCAGGACCAGCCCGGCGAAGATCGCGTACGCGATGCCGTAGGTCAGGTCCGACTCCGGGACGTGGGCGAGCCGGTGCGCGCCGCCGACGAGCGCGTCCCCCGAGGACCACACCGAGATCGAGAAGAACGCGATGGCGGTGAGCAGGGAGAGGAACGAGCCGACGACCCGGCCGTGCACGCCCAGGTGCGCGGAGGAGGAGACAGCGTTGTTCGTGCCGTTGGCGGGGCCGAACAGCGCCATCGGGGCCAGCAGGAGCGCACCTGCCACGAGACCGAGGACGGTCGCCGCGAGACCCTGCCAGAAGGAGAGGCCGAACAGGATCGGGAAGGCGCCCAGCACACAGGTCGCGAAAGTGTTGGCACCGCCGAAGGCGAGCCGGAACAGATCGATCGGACGGGCTGAACGGTCCTTGTCCGGGATCCGCTCGACACCATAGGTCTCTATCTCGGTTATCGAGGCCGTCATGGGTGCTCCATCTTCCGGTCATGCACAGGCGACGGTGCACAGTGTGCGGCCCGCGATTGACCAGCGACAATTGTGTCTGCCACAGAGCCGTACGCTGTTTTGTGTGGCAAGCGACAAACTCACCGTCGGCGATCTGCTCTCCTTCCCGGCGCTCCAGCTGTCCGTGAAGGCCGGCAGCGCCGGTCTGGACCGGTCCGTCTCCTGGGCGCACGCCAGCGAGCTTGCCGATCCCACGCCCTGGCTCCTGGGCGCCGAGGTGATCATGACGGCGGGCCTGGCGGTCCCCCGTACCGCGGCCGGACAGCGCGCCTACCTGGAGCGGCTGGACGACGCCGGGGTATCCGCTCTCGCCCTCTCCGCGCAGCTGCACATGCCCCCGCTGCACGATGCGTTCTTCCAGGCGGCGGAGGAGCGGGGCTTCCCGGTTCTCGAAGTACCGCTCGCCGTCCCGTTCATCGCGGTCGCCCAGGAAGTCGCGGCCGCGGCCCAGGAGGACGCCCGGCACCGGCTGGGCGCGCAGCTCCAGGTCTTCGGCGCGCTGCGCTGGCTGGTCGCCGAGGATCTCGACACGCCCACACTTCTGCGCCGTCTCGAAGCCCTGTCGGGTTACGACGTCTATCTCTGCACACCGCAGGGCCACCCGCTCCTGCCCGGCGTTCCCGTGCCGGATCCCGCCGTCCTGCCCGTTTCCACCGACGCCCCGCCGACGATCCCCGGCGGATTCGTCCTCCCGGTGCCCGCGCCCGGCGGCCCGGCGGGCTTTCTGGTCGCATGCGAGCGTCAGGGCGCCCAGCCCGCGGGACTCGCCGTCGTCCAGCACATCGCCACGGTGGCGGCGCTGCGGCTGGCGATGGTACGCAACGAGCGCGAGACGCTGCGCCGCGAGGGCGCGGAGACACTGGCCGAACTACTGCAGGAGGTGCTCGACCCGGAGGTGGCGCGCCGCCGGCTCGCCCGGCACGCGATCGAGGGCGACACCGTACTCCTCGTAGTGCGCCACACCACCGACGAGGCGCTGCTGTCCTGTCTGCGGGACCGACCCCATCTGCTGCTCACCCGAGGTGAGGACCGCTACGTCCTGGGGCCGTCGGAGCTGGCGGTGGCCGTCGGTGAGCTTCAGGCCGGGGCAGCCGGGGTCAGCCGCACCTTCCTGCCGGGCGCCGCGCTGAAGGTCGCTCAGCGCGAGGCGCTCTGGGCGGTCGCCAAGGCCGTGGAGTCGGGTCGCTCCGTCGTCCGATACGGCGACGACTCGGCGGGCCGGTGGCTGCCCGACGACCCCGCTGCCCTGACCGCGCTGGTCGAGTACGTGCTTGGTGCGGTCCTGCGCTACGACGAAACCCATGACTCGCAGCTGCTGGTCTCCGCCCGCACCTGGATGGAGCGCGATCGCCGCACCGAGACGGCCGCGGCGGCGCTCCACATACACCCCAACACCCTCGCCTACCGGCTGCGCCGTTTCGGTGCTCTCGCCGACCGTGATCTGACGTCGACGGGGGCCCTGGCCGAGGTCTGGCTGGCGATTCAGGCAGCGGGGGCGCTGGGCCTGACCGACTGAGCACGTTCGGGGCAGGCCGGAAGGGCAGAGCTGGGAGACTGATGAGGGAAGGATGCGACCCTGGCCGGCCTCGACGGAGACCTGCGCGCCAACATCCCTGGCGCGTCCTCCGCTCCCCTGCCGGACCCCTACCGTCCGCCCTTTCGCCGAGTGGAAGAGCCAGACACTGAGGAGACTTCGGTTTCCGTGAACCCACGGGAAACTGCCGATGATCACCGCCGGTGCGGCCCACTCCCAGACCCGCAGCGTCGGCGGGCGGCGTCCGGCGGCGACCTCCGCGGTGAGCATCTCGTCGAGGGCCATGTGCAGCCCCGGGCTCTGCG
Source organism: Streptomyces sp. NPDC056628 (assembly GCF_042792555.1). Taxonomy (NCBI): domain Bacteria; kingdom Bacillati; phylum Actinomycetota; class Actinomycetes; order Kitasatosporales; family Streptomycetaceae; genus Streptomyces; species Streptomyces sp. NPDC056628. The sequence continues at coordinate 40,764 of NZ_JBHTWG010000038.1, read as the reverse complement.
GGCCGTCGTAGATCAGCTGCCAGTCGTAGTCGGTCCAGCCCGTGGCGTGCGCGAGCGCCCTGCGCACCGCGATGCCGATGGCCTCCGAGGTCAGCCCGTACATGACCGTGCCCTCGGGCAGGGCCGGTCGATGCGGCTCGCCAGACCGGCTGCGTCGGTGTCGGCGGGGGCGCCGTCGAGAGCCCGATTGACCGCGTGGAGCGCCTTGTCCGGCTCCAGGAAGAAATCACCGGCGACCTGCGGGTGCCGCAGCACCCCGTCCGCCACCGCGACGTCCACCACCACGAACTTGCCGCCGGGAACCTTGTACTCACCGTGCACGATGTCGCCATCCCTTCTCGGCAAGGTGGATTCGGCGGGGACGCCCCGCGACACCGACCACCCCGGTGATGAGTTTTCGTGCCCGCGCCCGTCACACGTACGACGGGACACGACGAGGCGGAAGGACGACACGATGAGTGCCGACACCCGGCTGGAGAAGGACCAGACCCCCCACGGGCTGGGCGAGATCGAGGAGCCGGCGTTCGCGGGCCTGGCGGAGCGGCACCGGCGGGAGCTGCACGTGCACTGCTACCGGATGCTCGGTTCGTTCGAGGACGCCGAGGACACCGTGCAGGAGACGTTCCTCCGTGCCTGGCGCCGCCGGGAGACCTACGAGGGACGGTCGACGTTCCGAGCGTGGCTGTACCGGATCGCCACCAACGCCTGCCTCGACCTGCTCGCCAAGTGCCGCCCGGAACCGGCGACCCGCGGTGAGGTGCCCTGGCTGCAGCCCTACCCGGACCGCCTCCTCGACGAACTGTCCGCGGACGGCGCCGACGAGCCGGAAGCGGTCGCCGTCGCCCGCGAGACGATCGAGCTGGCCTACCTGGTCGCCGTCCAGCACCTCGCGCCGCGCCCCCGGGCCGTGCTGATCCTGCGGGACGTGCTGGGCTGGCCGGCCAAGGAGGTCGCGGAGTTCCTGGGCGACTCGGTGCACTCCGTCAACAGCGCCCTGCAGCGGGCCCGCGCCGGTCTGCGGGAGCACCTGCCCGCCGAGCGCCAGGACTGGACCGGCGGCGAGGAGGACGCCGGGACCCGCGAACTGGTGCGCCGCTTCACCGACGCCAGCGTGGCCACGGACATCCCGGCGCTCACCGCGATGCTCCGGGACGACGTCCGATGCTCGATGCCGCCCACGCCTGGCCTGTCCGTCGGCCGCGACGCGGTCGTGAACAGCTGGATCGAGGACGGCTACGAGGGCATGAAGGGCCTGCGCCCCCTCCCCACGGCCGTGAACCGCCAGCCCGCCGTCGCCTACTACCTCTGGCGGGAGCGGGAGAACGCCTACCTGCCGCTGACGATCGACGTCCTGCGCATCACGGGCGGGGCGATCACGGAGATCACCATCTTCGACGGCGACCAGTTCCCGCACCTCGGACTGCCGGACCGCCTCGCGGCGGACGGTACGGAACGGTCCCGGTGACCGGCAGGCAGAAGGAGTCCACGGTGTCGGCCGCGGCGGTCGCGCAGGCGGATCCGCTGCGCCGCCCGGGCTTCCACGCGAAGGACGTGGTCCTCCTGGCCAACTGCCCGGAGGACGCCGGCCTGTGTCCGCGCCCCCGGCCCGCGCGACCGGGTGACATGGGCGGGCGGGGAGACGGTGGAGCGGTGCGCGACGCCGGCCGGGCGAGCCGACGCGGAGCTGCGGGCACCGCTCAGTGAGGCGGAGGGCCGTCGCCGGATGGAGCTGCCGACCCGGGTCCACGAGGGGTGGCCGTCTCGCCCTCGCGAGCGGTGAAGTCTCAGGCGCGCAGGCCCTCGAGTTCGGCCGCGCGACGCCGGTCCTTGGGGCGGCCGAGGAACCGCCGCATGGCGATCAGGTCGTCCAGGCCGGCGTAGGTGATGGCGAAGCCCGCCGGGTCGTACGTGACCACCGCCCGGTCGAGGCAGGGTGTCACGTCCATGGCGCCCCACGGCAGGGCGGGCGTGCAGAGGTCGCCGCTCGCTCCGGTCACACGGTAGAGCACCTGCGGGCGGCCCAGTTCGGGCAGGTCCGTGCAGCCCGAGGCGGTCAGCGCCCGGCGCAGGGCGTCCGCCTGCCCGGGTGTGCCGTCCCACAGCAGGTCCAGGTCGCCCGTCAGCTCCGTCGAGCCGTGCAGGATGCCGGCCACCTGGCCGACGACCACCGCCCGGGAACCGGCCTCGTGCAGTGCCCGCAGGAACGGGAACGGGTCGAAGCCGAGCGCGCCGTCCGTGCCGAACGTCCCGGCCACCTCGTCGGCCTCCTCCGGGCCCACCCCGGTGGCGGCACGGTCGCGGGTGCGGTCCGCGATACGCCGAACGGCCTGACGGAGTCGCAGTGCGGCGGTCTCATCCATCCGCCCATTCAACCGTGGCCCGGTGCGGTCCGAGGGCCCGGCCCCTACCCCGTCCGCCGTAAGGGACCATCGGCCCCGCCCCGGGACCACAGGCCCCTGTCCCGCGTTGCCGCCTGAAGACAGGGTGGAAGCAGGACAGCGGACCGAGGAGGAGATCGGCATGGCCCGCACGATCACCGTGGGACTCGACGGTTCGGGGGAGAGCCGGGCAGCCACCGAGTGGGCGGCCCGCGAAGCGACGCTCCGCAGGGCGCCGGTACGGCTGCTCCACGTGTGGCAGCCGATTCCCGACCCCATGGCACAGGCCCCGATCCTCAGTACCGAGACGCAGCAGCACTGGACCGAGCGGATCCCCCGGAGCGCCGCCGAGGGGCTGCGGCTACGGCACCCCGGGGTCGAGGTGACCACCGAACAGTGGCCCGGAGCACCCGCGGACGTGCTGCTCGAAACCGCTCGGGACGCGGAACTGCTGGTGCTGGGCTCGCGGGCGCTGAGCGGCCTCGCGGGCTTCCTGGTCGGGTCCGTCGGCCAGTCGGTGGTGGCCCGCGCCGAGGTGCCGGTGGTGCTCGTCCGGGCGGGCGAACAGGCCGCCGACGAACACGTCAAGGACCCTGTCGGCATACCGTCCGCCGCCACCGCCTTCCGGCCCGTGGTCCTGGGCCTGGACACCGGAAGCCCCGACGGGACGGTCATCTCGTTCGCGTTCGAGGAGGCCCGGCGCCGCGAGGCCACCCTGACCGTCGTCGCGGGCTGGAACCTGCCGCCGTCCTACGTCTACAGCCTGGCCGCCGGCGTCGACCCCCGCGAGGGGATGATCCGCGAGCGGGCCGCCGCGCTCACCGAGGTGCTGCTGCCGTGGCGGGAGAAGTACCCGGACGTCGAGGTGACCGAGGCGTCCCGGCTCGGCAGCCCCGCGAACCACCTCATCGACGCGGCCCTCGACGCCTCCCTCGTCGTCGTGGGGCGCCGGGTGCGCCGCAACCCGTTCGGCGTCCACATCGGAGCGGTCACCCACGCGGTCATGCATCACGCCACCGCCCCCGTCGCCGTCGTCGCCCACGACTGACCCGGCCGGCATCGAGGGACAGGACACCATGAAAGCAGCGGTCGTCGCCGAGGTCTTCCCGTTGCACGCCGAGGGCCGTACGCGGGTCATCCGGGAGACCCGGCCGCTCGCCGCCGTGAACGACTGCATCGACGAGGTGCTGCGCGGCCAGGTCACGGCCCGCATCGTGTTCGAGCCGCACGCCGAGGACTGAGCCCGCGAAGTCCTGGCTAGCGGAGGGTGAGGCGTCCCCGGCCCGCGAGCCGGAACAGCAGGACGAGGGAGGGGAGGACCGTGACCCCGGCGACGCAGGCCACGACGATCAGCACCTGCAACGTGGCCCGGGGGGAGGCGCCTTCGTCGATCGTGAAGTGGGTGCCCAGCAGATACGGGTACTGGGCGACACCCCACCCGCACACCACCAGCGCCACGGCCGCGGCCGCCGTCTGCCGCAGAAGGAGCGTGCGGTGGGTGAGCAGCAGGAGGATGCAGGCCACGCCGCACACCGCGGCCCCGATGACGAGCGGCAGCGCGACATGGCTGAGGTCGTGGAACAGCCGCTCGGCGTCGGCGTGCAGGACGAAGATGCCGGCCACGGACACCGCCCCGGCCGCGGCGGCCGCGGCGAGACCCCGGTCGCGGAAGTACCGGGCCAGGGTGGGATCGTTCGCGCGCCGCGCCTCCACGTGCAGGTACACGGCGGCCAGGTAGGCGCACACCACGACGGCCAGGACGCCGCCCAGGTGGGAGGTCGGCTGGTTCCAGCTCGTCAGCGCGTTGCCGTTGCCGCCGGTCGGAACCCGGCCCGAGGCGATGGCACCGGCGATCGCGCCGAAGCTGTACGGCGTGAGGACGCTGGACAGCGCGAATACCGCCCCGTACAGCCGCTGCTCGGGTGTACGCAGGGCGTTGTGACGGAACGCGAAACCGGCTCCGCGCAGCACGATGCCGAGGGCGGCGCACACCAGGGGCAGATACAGCGTCGTGGTGATGGCGGTGAACGCGGTGGGAAAGCCGGACCACAGGATGACCATGCAGTAGATCAGCCAGGTGTGGTTCGCCTCCCACACGGGCCCGATGGAGGCGTCGATCAGCTGCCGGGGGCGGCGGCCGCGGTCGGCGCCCCCGGCGGTGAGGTCCCAGAACCCGGCCCCGAAGTCGGCCCCGCCGAGCAGGGCGTAGGCGACCACGCCGACGAACAGGAGGACGGCGACGGTGTCCTGCATCTACTGCTCCTTCGGTCCCGGTCGGACGGCCACGGGCTCGGGCGCCGGGCCGTAGGGAACGGTGACGCTGGCGTCCCCTTCCGCGCGCCAGCGCCGCCGCATGGAGCGCAGCACCCAGATCGCCGCCGTGCCGACCGCGCAGTACAGCGCCAGTACGCAGGCGAACAGCGCCCAGATGTTGCCTTCGGTGGTCACCGCGTCGCGGGTCAGCAGCAGGCCCACGACGGTCCAGGGCTGCCGTCCCACCTCGGTGACGACCCATCCGCTCTCCAGGCAGAGCACGGCGACGGCGCCGCTGACGGCGGCGGCGCGCAGGAACCAGCGGTTCCGTGGGACGCGCCGGTGCCGGTACCAGAGCCAGGCGAACCACGCCGCCAGCAGGGTCAGCACGCCGGCCGTGCCGACCATGACGTCGAAGGCGAGATGGACGACGCTCACCGTGCGGTCGTCGGGCCGTACGGCGGCGGGGATCGCGTCGAGTCCCTTGATCGTCGTGGACGGCGAGAAGTCGGCCAGGATCGAGCCGAGGTCGGGGATCTGCCAGCCGTAGCGGACCTCGCCGTCGATCAGGACGCCGCCCAGTGTCTCGGGCACGTGGTCGTCGGTGGTGGGCACCATCTCGATCGCGGCGAACTTGGCCGGTTCGTCGTTGAAGACGTCACGGGCGATCGTGTCGCCCACGAGCAGCTGGACCGGCATGAGGCAGGCTGCCGTGACGAAGCCGACGAGGAACCCGGTCCGGTGGTAGTGGTTGTCGCGCCCCCGCAGCAGACCAGCCGCGTACACGCCGCCGACGGTGAAGCCCGCCACGATGTACGCGGCCAGCAGCATGTGAATCGTCTCGCCCCAGAACGCGCCGTTGAAGAACACCTTGGCCGGTTCCACGTCGACGACCTTCCCGTCGCGCATCGTGATGCCGCCGGGCTGGTTCATCCAGCTGTTCGCGGCGACGACGGAGGCGGTGCCGCCGATCCCGGCCAGGGGCACGGGGACGCCGGTCCAGAAGTGGGCCCACGGGGGCAGCCGGTCCCAGCCGTAGATGTAGATCGAGACGAAGATCGCCTCGAGGAAGAAGAACAGGCCCTCGACGGAGAACGGGAACCCGAACGCGGACCCGTAGGTGCCCATCAAGCCGGGCCACAGAACGCCCAGTTCGAAGGTGAGGACGGTGCCGGTGACCGCGCCGACGGCGAACAGGACGGCCGCCGCCTTCGACCAGCGCCGGGCCAGCAGCAGGGCGGTGGAGTCGTCGTGCCGCAGCCCCCGGTGGTGGGCGATGAGCGTGAGACTGGTCAGGGCGACGCCGAACGGGACCAGGATGATGTGGAAGCCCAGCGTGAAGGCCATCTGCTGGCGGGCGGGGAGTAATTGGGCGGGCTCGTCCGCAGCGGTGGCGAGACCCTGCAGGACCGCGTCGAGTGTGAGCATCGTGTCTTTTCGTCCGGACTCGCGGGTGCGCGGGGGCGGCGGCACCGTGGGGGAGGGGAGGGTGGTGCTCAGCCGTTCTTCTCCGTGTGCTCGCCATCACCCCGATGACCGAAATGTCACTTTTGGTACGTCGGTCATGCTAGGCCACGGCCCGCGCCTCACCCCGCACGTACGCACGCGTCACCGCCGGGCGGTGTCGGTCCGCGAGGTCGTGAGGTCGCTGCGCCGCACGAGATGGACCGTCACCGCGGCGGCGACGAGGATGACGCAGCCCACGAAGACCAGACCGGCGCTCCGCAGCCCGAGGGGGACGGAGAGGGCGCCGATGCCGACCACGGGCAGCGAGATGCCGACGTAGGCGGCCACGAAGAGGGCGGAGATCGTCGCCCCGCGCCGCTCGGCGGGGGCGGCCCGCGCGACCCCGGCGACCGAGGCGCGGAACGACATCCCCTGCCCGATCCCGGCGACGACCGCGCCCGCCACCAGCACCCCCAGGGACTCCGCCAGCAGGGAGGCGCCGATGAGGACGAGACCGACGATCAGGATGGCGCAGCCCAGCGGCAGGGCGCGGCCCGGACCGGCGCGGTTCAGAAGTTGCCCGGCGGTGGACGCCAGGAACACCGCCAGGACGATCGCCCCGGCCACCGCCAGGTTGTCGACGCCCAGGTACTGCGCGGCGAACGACGGGGCCACAGCGGTGAACAGGCCCAGGACCGAGAAGCCGGCGAAGGACGCCAGCCCGGCGGGCACGAAGACGGACCGCGTCTGCGGCGGCACCACCATGCCCTCGGGGCGCAGCGGCGGACGCGGGACCGGGCGGTGCACGGACTCGGGCAGCGCCGCCACCAGGACCATGGCGACGGCCAGCATCCCGAGGTGGACCAGGAAGGGCAGCCGCAGGGGGTGGGGGGCGTACTCGGCCAGGACTCCGGCCAGCAGCGGCCCGCACCCGAGCCCGCCCATGTTCGCCGCGGTGGCCGCGAACGCGGCTCGCGCCCGCTCGTCGGGGCGGGCCAGCTCGGTGACGGCCGCGGTGGCGGCGCCGCTGAGCAGCCCGGCCGCGAACCCCGAGAACACCCGGCCCGCGAACAGCAGGGGAAGCCCGCCCTGGAAGAGGAAACAGAGCGCGGACAGGGCCGACAGCACGAGCGAGGCGAAGAGCACCGGCCGGCGGCCCAGCACGTCGGAGAAGTTGCCCGCCAGCAGCAGGGCGACGATGACCCCGACGGCGTACACGGCGAAGATCACGGTGATCATGAACTGCGAGAAGCCGATCTCCTCGCGGTAGAGCCCGTACAGCGGCGTGGGCAGCGTGGTGCCGGCCATGCCCACGGCGAACACCACGGCCGCGACGACGTACCAAGGGAATTCCCGCTTCCTGGGTTCCGTCATTCCGCCCTTCCCTGGGTCGCCGGGGCGCGGCGGCCTCCCGCGCACGAGCCGGCTCGACGTGATCAGCTCACCATAGGCGGCCGGCACTCGCATTCCGCCGCGCGCGCCGGAAGAGGGCGACCCGGCCGAGCGGGTGCTTCCGCGTCGGCGGCCCGGCGGACGGCGACTTCGCACGGACGGACGGAGTCGCCGGCGAGTCCGCCGCCGCGACGATCACCGTCCGGCACCTCCTCGGCCACACCGCCGGGTAAGCGCCCGCGCACGCCAGGAACGCGGAACCGAGGACGGGACGTCCGGCGCGCCGGGTGATCCGCAGGATCCCGGCGACGACGTGATCGTTCGTGGTGGCTGCGACGCCGCACGCCCCCGGCTCGGTTCCGCCTGCCGCCGTCGGCACCGCTGTGGTGAACAATGCCGGCGACGGGGAGGCGGACGTGCAGAGCGGCGACGGGCCGCGCGGGAACGGGCGGCGTGCCAAGGCGACGGCCGTTCACGCGCCGCGGCCTCACGACACCCGGCGGGACACCGGCTCCCGTCATTCGGATGTGACGCAGGTCATGGGAACTCCACCGCACGAGCCGACAGTTCAAGTCGTGACCACAGAGAGACGAGCGCGGGTGCGCAACGGGGATCCGGATGCCTTCGCGGAACTTTTCGACGAGTGCGCCCGCGCGGTGTACAACCACGCCTTCCGCCTGACCGCCGACTGGTCGACGGCCGAGGACGTCATGGCGACGACGTTCATGGAGGCGTGGCGGCGCAGGGACACGGTCGAGGCCGAAGGGGGCACGCTGCGGCCGTGGTTGCTCGGCATCGCCACCAACGTGGCGCGCTCCCACCATCGCAGCGACCGCCGCTACCGCGCCGCGGCGAACGCCGCCGCGGCCGCGATGGAGGACGTCGAGGATCACGCCGAGGTGATCGCCGGACGGGTGGACGACCGGCGCACGCTCCACGCCACGCTGACCGCCCTGAGCCTGCTCAAGCGTCCCGAGCGAGAAGTGCTGACCCTGTGCCTGCACGAGGGGATGGCGTACGCCGAAGTGGCACGCGTCCTCAAGATCCCGGTCGGGACGGTCCGCTCCCGCCTGTCCCGCGCCCGAGGCAAGCTGCGCCGGCTCACCGACGCGCAACTGCTCCGCGGAAAAAGGGAACCCATCCCCGCAAACCGGCAGATACAGGATGACCGCGGATACGCGGTCCGGTCCGCACAGGAAGGAAACCGATGAACGCCAGCCCCTCCCACCAGCCTCACCCGGCTGAGTGGACGGAGACGCGGAGCCTGCAGCCCTGTGTCGAGCGGGATCTGCCGGCGGGCCGCCACCAGTTCCACAAGGAGCAGTTGATGGCCCGGATCCACGAAGACCTGCGCACCACCACCCGCCCCGAGCCCCCGAGGCGGCGCCCCAACCCGTTCCTGCGCCGTACGGTCCTGCTGCCCGCGGCGGCCCTGGCGCTGGCCGGTGCGGTCGCGGGCGGTTTCGCCCTCCGCGGCGGCGCCGCGGACGGCGGCACGACCACGCTGGCCACCGGCCCGGCTCTGACCACGACCGTCGGCGCCGCCGACGCCAAGGGAGCCCCCCGGCTCCTCGACCGGATCTCCCTGGCGGCCGCCGACACCTCCACGCCCACGCCGCGCAAGGGCCAGTACATCTACATCGCGTCGAAGGTGGCCAGCACCTACCCCAGGACCGTCGGCGACACGACCACGGTGGTCAGCGAGGAACTGCACCCCCGGCAGGTCTGGAACTCCCTCGACGGCAAGGACGGCTGGCTGATCGAGCCCGGCCAGACGGGCGGCGAGGGCATCGCCCTCGCCGGAAAGGTGGGGATGAGCGGGGCCTACGACGTCCTCGCCACGCTGCCGACCGACCCCGACGCGCTGCTGCGGCGCATCTACCGCCAGTCGGACGCCACCCGCGACCACGAAGTGCCGCGCGACCAGGCCGCGTTCGTCGCCATCGGGGATCTGCTGACCGAGAGCTACCCGCCCGCCGGCGTCAGCGCGGCCCTCTACAAGGCCGCCGCCAAGATCCCCGGAGTGGTCATGGTGGAGGACGCGGTCGACGCCACGGGCCGGCACGGCGTCGCCATCGCCCGGGAGGACGGCACCGCCGGAGAGCGCACCGAGTGGATCTTCGACAAGAAGACGCTGCGGTTTCTCGGGGAACGCATCGTCGTGGTCAAGGCCGTGGAGGACAGCCCGTTCGAGGTGGGCACCGTCACCTTCACCAGCGCGATCACCCAGCGTGCCGTCGTCGACGCCAACAAGCAGGTCCCCGGAGCGGCGAGCTGATCGCCAGGGAGGGCCCTGGCCGCCGCCCCGCTTCGCGGCGCGTCAGCACGCCAACAACGCGGCCTGAAAGGCGTCCGCGGTCGGCGCGATGACGACCGCGCCGTCCTGGAGGGCGGCAGGGAGAGGGCGGCGCTCCTCCTCGTGGAAGAAGAGGGCGCCCGTCCCGGGGCACGATCGTGGCCCCGGGGGCCATCGCGAGCCGGGTGAGCAGACCGCTGATCTCGCCCCGGGCGAAGGGGGTGGGCGTCACACACGCACGGCCCCACGGTGCGACCCGTGACCGGAGCGCCCGGTCACGGGTCGGGTGTGTTCAGCGCCAGCCGAGTTCGGGTGCCACGTGCGTGAGGATGCTCTCCAGCACGTGCGTGTTGTAGTCGACTCCCAGCTGGTTCGGGATCGTCAGCAGCAGGGTGTCGGCGGCCTGGATCGCCTCGTCGTCCCGCAGGAGCTTCACCAGTTCGTCCGGCTCCCCGGCGTACGACCGCCCGAAGATGGCCCGGGTCGTGTCGTCGATCATGCCGATCTGGTCGCGGGACCGCCTGTCACGCCCGAAGTAGGCCCGGTCGAGGTCGTCGGTCAGGGCGAAGATACTGCGGCTGACCGACACCCGGGGCTCCCGTGTGTGGCCCGCCTTCCGGTAGGCCTCCCGGTACGCCTCGATCTGCTTGCGCTGCTGGACGTGCAGCGGTTCGCCCGTCTCGTCGTCCTTCAGTGTCGAGCTCTGCAGGTTCATCCCGAGCTCGCCGGCCCAGACCGCGGTCGCGTTCGACCCGGAGCCCCACCAGATCCGGTCGCGCAGGCCCTCCGAGTGCGGCTCGACGCGCAGCAGACCGGGCGGGTTGGGGAACATCGGCCGGGGGTTGGGCTGGGCGAACCCCTCGCCGTCGAGGACCTTGAGGAACTCCTCGGTGCGGCGGCGTGCCATGTCGGCGCCCGTCTCACCGGCGGCCGGCTCGTGCCCGAACAGGCGCCAGCCGTCGATGACCTGTTCCGGTGAACCCCGGCTGATGCCCAGCTGCAGCCGGCCGCCCGCGATGAGGTCGGCGGCGCCCGCGTCCTCCGCCATGTAGAGCGGATTCTCGTAGCGCATGTCGATCACGCCGGTGCCGATCTCGATCGTCGAGGTCCGTGCCCCGATCGCCGCGAGCAGCGGGAACGGGCTGGACGCCTGCCGGGCGAAGTGATGCACCCGGAAGTACGCGCCGTCCACGCCGATCTCCTCGGCGGCGACCGCGAGGTCGATCGACTGGCGCAGCATGTCCGCGGCCGTCCGGGTCTGGGAATACTCCCCGGGCGACCAGTGACCGAAGGAGAGGAAGCCGATTTTCTTCACACCTCACCCAGCGCCCGGACGCTCCATTCGATTCCCGCCCCTGCTCAGCGGGGCAGCAGGGCGAGCGCTTCGTCCGCGTTGTGCTCCGCGATCTGCCGCATGACGGTGCGGTGCGGGAAGTCGCCGTCGAGGAGACGCAGCGGGCCGGCCACGAGGGACAGGTGCATCGCGAGGGTGTACAGGTCGAGTCGGGCCGGATCGAGTCCGGGACGGGACAGGGCCCGGTACCGTTCGCCGAAGCGCAGCTTCAGGAACACGTGCTCCCACTCGACGTCGAAGTACATCAGCCCCTCGATGTCGATGAGGACGGGGTGCCCGGCGGCGTCGACGAGGACATGGTCGGGCCCGAGCTCGCCGTGGATCAGCCCGTGCTCGCCGCGCGGAGCCACCCGCGCGGCCAGCTCCCGCAGGCGGTCCTGCAAGCGGGCCGCGGCGGAACCGATCCTCGCGTCCCGGCCGGCCGCCTCCGCGAGATCGCCGAGAGCCCGCTCCAGCACCAGCCCCTGGCACGACTCCCCGCTCGCCAGGTCGCCGCGTTCGAGTACGTCCACGCGGCCGTGCGGCGCACTGCGCTGCCGGTGCATCACGTCGAGCATGGCCGCCAGCTCGGTCATGGCATCCGACGCCCGTACGGGATCCGCCCTCAGCAGCGCTTCCAGCGTGCCCCCGGCGACGTCCTCGACGACCGCCACGTCCGCCGGATACCGGGTTCGGCTGTCGTCGGCGAGGAGGACGGCCGGGGCCCGGACGCCGAGGCCGTCCAGCGTGCGCTGAGCGGCCAGGAAGGGAACGAGGCCGGAGGCCGGGGCGAAGGGGTGGGCCGCGTCCACGCCGTCCGCACCGGGCCAGAAGTTCTCGGCCTCGGCCCAGCTGTAGACGATCACTCGCTCCGGCCGCGGTCCGTCCGTGTGGACGCGGTACACGCCCTTCTTGCTTCCGCCGCGCAACCGCTCGACCCTGACGACGCGAACCGCCGTTCCCCGTGCTTCCCGCACGACCTCCGCCAGGGCCTCATCCTCCGCGAACTGGCGCATCCGGCGACCCTACCGGGGCGGAGCCCGGGATCAGGCCGCGTCCGGGTGGGAGGCGAAGAACCCGGCCATCCGCTGGAGGCCGTCCGGGGCGAACATGGCCCGCATGTTGTCGGCGGACTCGGCGGCGGCCGCACGGCTGCGGGGGAAGAGCGCCGCCTCGTAGCGGGCGAGGGCGGTCTCCGCGTCGCCGGGGTGCGCGGCGAGGGCGAGGGCCAGTTCGGCGCCGTCCTGAAGGGCGAGGTTGGCGCCCTCGCCGGCGAACGGGGACATGAGGTGGGCGGCGTCGCCCAGGAGCGTCACCCCGGTGGTGCGGTCCCAGCGGTGTTCGACGGGCAGGGCGTGGATGTGGCGCGGGGTGGCGGTCCGCGCTTCGGCGATCAGGCCGCGCAGGTCCTCGTGCCAGCCTTCGAGGTGGGCGAGGACGGCCTTCTTCGCGAGGGCGAGGTCGGTGAAGTCGATGGTGCCGAGCCAGTCCTCGTGCGCCTTGACCGCCGTGTAGACGTGGAGGCTGCCGTCGGTCTCGCGGTGGGCGAGGATGCCGCGTTCGTCACCGAGGCACATGAAGAAGCCACCGCCGACGAGGGCGGCGGCGCGCGGGTGCCGGGTGTCGGCGTCGTGCAAGTCGGTCTCGACGAAGGAGATGCCGGTGTAGGCGGGCCGGGCGGCGGAGAGGAGGGGGCGGATCCGTGACCAGGCGCCGTCCGCGCCTATCAGCAGTCCGGTGGTGATGGTCGAGCCGTCGGCGAAGGTGACCTCGTGGCGGCCGTCGCCGAGGGGACGCGCACCGGTGGCCTTGCGGCCCCACCGGATCATGCCGTCGGGCAGGGAGGCCAGCAGCAGGTCGCGCAGATCACCGCGGTCGACCTCGGGGCGGCCACCGGAGCCGTCGTCCGCGGTGTCCAGGAGAACGGTGCCGTCGGAACCGGCCAGGCGCAGGGCTTGGCCCCCGGGGTGGACGATCGCCCGGAACGCCTCGTACAGACCGGCCGCCCGCAGCGCCTCCTGCCCGCTCTCCTCGTGGATGTCGAGCATGCCGCCCTGCGTCCGGGCCCCGGGCCCCTCCTCCAGGTCGAAGACGGCTGCCTCGATGCCGTGGGTGTGCAGGACGCGGGCGGCGACGAGACCGCCGAGACCGCCGCCGATGATCGCGATGGGGTGGTGGGGGATGGTCAAGGTCGCCTCCGGTGAGTGTGGGTGCGCACCTTCGCATCGTAACGAACGCGTTCGTAACGAACAAGTTCGTCCTGCGACCGCACCGGCACTCCGACGGCGCAGGCTGGCTCGTGCGCGGGAAGGGGTCAGCCGGCGGCCGGACCGTCGCCCTCGGAGACGGAACCGGGGACAGGAGTGTGCGTGATCCCGTTGACGATCACGTCGAAGCCCCAGCGCAGCCGTTCCCGGGCGGAGCCGCTGATCAGCTCGGGCATATGGGCGGCGATCGCCGGGTGGGTGTCCTCATTGGCGGCGCGCAGCGCGGCGACGGCGGCGTTCCAGTCGTCCGCGGCAGCCGGGGCACGGTCCTGGGCGGAGTGCTCGGCCGCCGTGGCGGTGGCGTCCTGGAGCACCTTGTCCACGCCCCAGGCGACCTGCGCCCGGGAGGCCCCGCTGCGCGACAGCAGGTCCAGCAAGCGGTCGACCAGCCGCAGGTAGTTCTCCCCGCTGGGCCGGGCCACAAGCGCGGACCGGGCGAGCTGGGGGTGCGCGAACAGCACGAGGGTGTACGAGGTGACGACGGCCCGCAGCTGCTCCCGCCAGTCGTCCCCGGCGTCCGCACCCGTCAGTTCGACCTCGCCCAGGAGGGTGTCCAGCACGGCCGCGTGGAGCTCGGCGGTGTGGGCCACATAGACGTAGAGCGAGGCCGCGCCGGTGTCCAGTTCCTGCGCCAGACGGCGCATCGTGACCTTCTCCAGCCCCTCGGTCCGCATGAGCGCCACGGCCGTCTCGACGATCACCCGCCGGGACAGAGCGGGCTTGGCGGGCCGCTCGCGGCGGCTGACCGGGTCTTTTCTCGCAACCATGACGCCGATGCTAACGAACGTGTTCGTCCCCTCTCCCGGGTCGGGGGGGCGGCCCCGCCCCGCGGGGGGCGCCCGACCCCAACATCGCC